>JASGCU010000057.1 GCA_030053935.1 Chitinophagaceae bacterium | reverse complement strand
TTACTGTTCCCCTTCCTGTTAGCTATTCTGACGCTTTGGTAAGGGCTTCTTTGGAGAATAATAGACCCGTTCCAATAATTGCATCATCAGGTGATGGTTCTAATAGTATTAATGTTAGTGATTTTAATACTCGTGTTTATGTTTGGTTATTGGATGCATATATAACAAAACAACCAGTTATGACATTTAGTTGGGGACGAAGCGACCTTTGTCCGTATACTAATCCGATTCCTAGTTGTGCTTATAGTGGTATAGATACATTTCCTCCAATAACAAAAGTACGTTCTAACTGGGGCTTGGGTGGATTATGGGATGGATATTCTACAAGTGGTATATTTGATACAAGTCTTACTTCTACTACTGGTAATAACAATCCTGTTGATGGTTATCCTAATCTGAGGATAGTTCCCGAACTACATCCTAACTAAATAAAAAAGAATGAAGAGTAAGGGAGAGATCTTCTCTCTCCCTCTCTTTTTTTATACACTTGTAATTTTGAGTGGTTCTAAAAATTAAAACCATAAAAACGGTATCCCTTAAAAACCTAAAGTAGAGACATTGCATGCAGTGTCTCTACTTTTGTATTTTCCACATTCTTTGAGAGATTATTTCAAAACCTGTATCCATCCTTTACAGGAGGTTTTATCAGCAATCGTTATATGATAAAAATAAGTTCCCGCGGGTACGTTCCCTGCCCCCCAAGTGTTATCATACTGGGAGGATTTATAGAGAGTACTTCCATCTTTATCTATTATGAGGAGAGAGATGGGTTGGGAATAGGTAATTTCAAATCTATCATTCTTATTATCCCCATTTGGTGTGATGACATTGGGTATAAAAAGTTTTTCTACCTTTACAGAATGGTTCTTGGCAAGGGAGCATCCTTCCTGTGAGAGAGCAATAGAGATACTATAGTTGCCCTCTTCGGGGAAAATATGTGTTACTTCTTTTCCTATTCCTGTGGTTTTATCTCCAAAATCCCATTGCACCGTATTTCCTTCTTGAGTTATTGCCTGAAAATTAAATTCTTTCACTCCGTAGCAGGTATATTTTGGAATTATATTTATTTCTGCGGTTATAGTTGGAATAACCGTGATAGTTATTCTTTTTTCTAAGGTACAAATAGTAAAATCATTGCGAATAATAGCGATATAAGTGGTAGTTTTTTTAGGGCGTATGTGTATTTGCGAGGCAGTGGAAGAAATACTTCCATCACTACTGCTCCATTCGTAAGTACTTCCACCTGTTGCGGATAATGTAAGAGAGTCCCCTTCACAAATAGTTTTACTTTCGGAGGCAGATGGTTCTGCTATGGTTATTTTTTTGGTAAATGTGGTAAGCGGGGAGCATTTTGTTCTTTGATCGAGTCTGGCTGTGTATGTTCCCGGTTGAGTATATTGATGAGATATGCTGTCTTTATTTTCTATGGTAGTTCCATCGCCTAATTCCCAACGAGAGTAACGTGTTTCAGTATTGTTATTTTTGAAAATAAAAGTGGACGCAATGCATCCTTGCTGTGCGTTCATTCCTTCGAGATTCGTAATGTTGAATGGTTGCAGTTCTTTTTCTGTGGGGATTACCAAAAGAGTCACTGTTGCCGTGGTGTCGCATCTTTTTTCTCCATTAGTTATAGTAACGGTATAGGTAGTGGTTCTTTGAGGGGTAGCAACAGGATTATGAATATTAGGATTAGATAGTCCCGTTTCGGGAGTCCATCTGTACAATCTTCCTCCCGTGGCTGTGAGCATTTTGCTTTGTCCATAGCAAAGAACATCGCTTTGAGTGATAGAAAACAATGGGCGTGGCATTATGGTTAATTGCTTTTGGACAACAAGTGTTCCAATACAGGCATTTTTATTGTATATGGTAAGAGTGGTAGTGTATGTTTTTTGGATTTTGAGGGTTGGATAAGTATGTGTTGTTATAAAAGTATTTCTATCGTTTTCCTTAATAACCCCATCTCCAAAATCCCAAATAAATCTTTCTCCGTAGGTATAAGTATTTTCAAAAGAAAAAGTATGTATGTCGCAAACAGTATCTTTATCAAGGTATGTATTACCTTCTGCAGTAATGTCAAAACTTCCTTGTAGCACCAATATATTAAATTTAAACAATCCCAGATTACAATTTCCAGAGTTATTTACATTTGAAAAAGCACCTGGTGTAGTAGGAAAGCTATTAACTCCTAGGCAACCCGCACAAACAGCGTGATATACAATTCCATTTTTATCAAATCTACTCGTTCCCCCATCTACGTGGTCACTTCCTAAACCAGGATTAAAAGGATTTACTCTTTCTATAGATCCAAAGTAAGTACCATAGAGAAATTCATCAGCATTAATACTGAGCACCATCATATAAAAATCCTTTCCGTCTGTGACAGATTGGTAAGCATTGGCGCTTATAGGCATATTGAAGGTATTTCCGTTGAAATAACTGCCAAGATAATTAATTGTAAAATCTAGATTTCGGTAAGTTATAGAATTATTTCCTCCTCCCCATCCTGATATATAGATATTATTGCAAACACTCACTAAAAAAGCAGTAGGGGATATATTAGGAAGGTTGCTGTTTCCATCTATGTTTCCAAAAACAGTTGACCATTCTGTGCCTAAATCTTTATTAAACTTATGAATAAATTGTCTTCCGTTTCTATTAAAATATTTTCCAGGGGACACAAGATAAGATCCTCGGGTTTGTCCGAGGGCATGAACATACCCTTGGTCATCTAAATCTATAAGATATAATTGGTCATCTTCGGGGGTTCCGAGAAATACAATTTTTTTTATGCTTGAGGAGGTATCATTTTTTAATGCTATAAAACCATCTATTTTTCCGTTATACCCATTTACAAAAGCATTACGATATGTTCGTATTAGGATATCATTACTGTTGGTAGATCCGCCTATATATACTTCTCCGAGTGTATCTACCCGTATAGACCTTGCGGCATCTTCACCATCACCACCAATATAAGAACTCCATAGAATATCTGAAAGATCTTTTTTTAATTTTACCGCTACTCCATCTGTCTGTCCTCCACCATATCTGCTTTGAAAAGCATTTTTGCTGGTGGAAAAATCTCGAGAACTCGTCACTCCTGCAATGTATATATTATCATCCGGTCCAATATATATTTCTCCTCGGAGTATATCTCCATAATTCTGGTCCAAAGGGTTCCTTAGCTTGTCTGATATTTTACTTAGTATACCGTCGTTGTCTGCACCCCCAAAAAAGGTAGAAGAGAAAAGCTCGGTCCCATCTCTACGGAGATGAGCCACAAAAATATCTGTCCCCCGAGGATATATTACTCCTAAAACATCTGTGCTATCCCCACCATTAAAAGTTATATCGTAAGCAAGATGAGTAGTAGGAAATCTTTCTGACCCCGTAATTCCTAAAATAAAAAGATCTCCATTCTTATCTGCTATCATACTGGTAGGGGACTCCGAATATTCCCCTCCCAAATAAGTAAAAAATAAAAGATTTTTCCCCGAACTATCAAATTTGGTGATGACTACATCGGTAATACGACGATTAATTATTGATGGATAAAAATTTGATTGGAATGCACCTGGAGAAGGAACAAATCTTCCCGTGCTAGCTCCCATAATAGTACCTCCCGCATAACTATTTCCTTCATCATCAAAACAAGCGGTGTTTCCCCAATTATCTTCTGTAGAACCCGTATAGGTGCTAAAAACAATTTCAGGATCTATGACCAAAGTCTTTTCTCTATCATAATCCCCTTCTATACGAAAGCGGATTCTCTCTTTTTCTAAAACATACTCTGCCTTGAAAAAGGTAGTATCTCCACACTCCGAAACCTGATATGTTTTGGGTATTTTTTCATATATCTTCCCAAAATTTGTCTCCACCACTAAACTTCCCTCTGAAAGATATACTGCATTTGCCCCTTGTATTTCCAAAGAAATATCCTCTACTTTTGCCCCCGCGTATGCCCATATATTATATTTCAACCCCCTCTCTGTGTGTATCACCTGAAAGTCCGTGTTCTCATATATTCCACAATACCATATTTCTCCATACTGTTTGGCATCCCGTCCCCATTTTTTAGGGTCGTTCCCTAAAAAAAAATTATGAGGAACACCATCTGTTTTATGTCCCTTAATATTTACTTTGTTCGTATTATGAAAAAGAACATGAACCGCTTGCGGATATTTTATTTCCTCCGTCTCTTGAAAAGGATTCATAAAAGGAGAATCCACTGTATGATGCGATTGCCTTTCTTCTAAAAGATATACCCACCCATTTTCTCTTCCTAAAAAATACCCAACGGGCATATCTGCTCTATAATGCACAGAAGCATCCCACTGTCCTTTATTTTCTAAAAAACCACCAAAACTATACACCAGATTTGGAAACCACAACACACTCACTGCGAACATAAAAAGATTTTTCATCTGTATATAAAATAACTAAGAATCAGTATTGTATTTCTAAAAAACACATCATTTTAAAAGACATCTGTAAATTGTTTTATTTCGGGAACTTTTCTGAGAATAACACTTATTATATCAAACCGTATGTTCCCTTTCCAATTTATTTCCATTACATAGCCCTCCGCCGTTTCTATTATTTTTTCCTTTTTACTTTCTCTCATGGCACTTTCTTCGGGATACCCGTAAAGAGAATTTTTTCTTGTCTTTACCTCTACAAAGATTAATATATCCGATTTGGATACTATAATGTCTATTTCCCCTTTTTTATATCTATAGTTTTGTGCTAAAAGAGTATACCCTTGCTGTGTCAGAAAATCACTCGCAAGTTTTTCTCCTCTTCTGCCCATGAGAACTCTTGCATTACTTTTTTTGGAAATCATTTGCATTGCAGAACAAATAAATAAATACAATATTTTCAAAATGCAATAATAAGAAATAAAATAAACACATACATATTATAAGAAAATAAAAGAATCTTTTTATAACACATTTTATAAATATTATGAATTTACTCCAAAAAATTACTTTATGATACACTCGTAGTTTTATAACTGTTTGATTATCAGTAAGTTTAAAACTCATATGTAAAAATGATCTTTCGAACACTCTCTATGTTTTTCCAAAGTTCTATTTCATTTTTCACACCTATATCCATTCTTAAAATTTATAACCCACAACTTATAACTTATAATTTTTACATTTTCTGAAAATATTTCCATTATTTTTATACGTATTTTAATTATATAATGAAATGTTCTAAAAAAAATGTAAATTGCCATTATTTTACATTTTAATTAAGTTAATTATAATCAATTCACTAAAAACAAAAAAACATAATTTATGAAGTTAGTATTTATGTCTATTGCTCTTTTTGCAATAGTTAGTATTACAGGATGTAATAGAACGAAGAATACATCCACAGGAGAAGCACTCATAGCAAGCACCGAATCGGGAGATCATTACATGATAGAGATGGGAGAAAAAAATATTGTGAAATGGATTGGGAGTAAACCCGTCGGAAAACACAATGGAACATTCGCTATATCAGAAGGACATATATCTGTTAGTAATGGATCAGTAGTAAGTGGTAATTTTACAATAGATATAAAAACACTTACCGTATCAGATATACCCATAGATGCAGAAGAAAATGCAAAATTAAAAGGACATCTTCTATCACCTGATTTTTTTCAAGCAGATAGCTTCCCCACCGCAAGATTTGAAATAGTAGCCGTAGAACCTTTTGATGCATCAAAAATTCAAGATAAAGAAGAATTTAAGACCGACTTTACACCTGAATCTGCTACTACATTTATTGTTTCAAATCCAACACATTTAGTTACAGGAAATTTTACACTGAAAGGCATCACAAAAAGTATAACTATTCCAACCAGTATAGTACTAGAAAACGACGTTCTCGTAGCTGAAGCAAAATTTAACATAGATAGAAAAGATTGGAATTTAGTATATGGTGATGAAACACAAGCAATGGACAAACTCAAAGACAAGTTTATCTATAACACCGTAAATGTAGAATTCCATTTACAAGCATCTAAACAGATGACACACCAATAATGACACCAATATATATAAAACAGGGAACAGATGCTTTCCCTGTTTTTATTTTAAAAAAAGAAAAAATATAAATAAAGAGAAGTATAGTTTATGATGAATGAGATTCATTTTCGAAAAATTGCCAAAGAATTATTATTAGAAGTCAAGAATGTACAGTCAACTGTCGACCTTTTAGATTCAGGATCAACTGTCCCTTTTATATCACGTTATAGAAAGGAAATGACTGGAAGTATGGACGAAGTGTTTATAACAAAAGTCCGAGATAGAATAGAACAATTACGAGAATTAGATAAAAGAAGAGAATCCATTGTAAAATCAATAGATGAGCAAGGAAAAATGACCGATGCTCTTATGAAACAGATAATGGAAACAGAAACATTAGCATCTTTGGAGGACGTCTATTTACCCTATAAACCAAAACGAAGAACAAAAGCATCTATAGCAAGAGAAAAAGGATTAGAACCCCTTGCTCTATGGATACTAGACCAAAATTCCGAAGAAATAGAAGTGGAAAGTATGAAATATATTCAGTTAGAAAAAGGTGTAGATACTATAAAAGATGCATTAGAAGGAGCTAAAGATATTATAGCCGAAATAATAAATGAAAATATAGAAGTTCGTAAAACAATGCGCGATACTTTCAAAAAAAGCGGCATCATCTATTCTCGTATTATGAAAGGAAAAGAAACAGAAGGACAAAAATATAAGGACTACTTTGAATTCTCAGAACCCATCAACACAATACCATCACATAGATTACTCGCTCTCCGAAGAGGTGAAAACGAAGGGTTTTTATCCATAGACATATACCCTCCTGAAGAGGAAACTTTAGGAATATTAGATGCTACTTTTGTAAAAGGAAACGGGGCATCATCCGAATTGGTAAAAGAATCTATCAGGGATAGCTATAAACGACTTCTAAAACCATCTATGGAAACAGAGGTTCGCTTATATTCTAAAAACAATGCAGATACAATTGCTATAAAAGTATTTACAGAAAACTTAAAACAACTCCTTATGGCAGCCCCTTTAGGACAAAAAAAAATCCTTGCCATAGATCCTGGATTTAGAACGGGATGTAAAGTAGTTGCTCTTAATAGCGAAGGTGACCTTTTAGATTATGAAGTTATCTTCCCAAACGAACCACAGAAAGATACCATCAAATCAGCATCAAAACTGAAATATATGATAGAAAAATACGGAATAGAAGCCATTGCTATTGGAAATGGTACCGCAAGTCGTGAAACAGAATCATTTGTGAAATCTCTCTTCGCATCTTCCAAAATAATTATTGCAATGGTAAACGAAAGCGGCGCATCTATTTACTCTGCTTCTGATATCGCTCGAGAAGAATTCCCAGATAAAGACGTTACCGTCAGAGGAGCTGTTTCCATAGGAAGACGACTTATGGATCCGCTCGCAGAACTCGTAAAAATAGACCCAAAATCTATAGGAGTAGGGCAATACCAACACGATGTAGACCAAAATTATCTCAAAAAATCATTAGACGATATAGTCATCAATTGTGTAAATAAAGTAGGAGTAGAACTCAATACAGCAAGCAAAGAACTCTTAGCTTATGTTTCTGGTTTAGGAAAACAACTAGCCAAAAATATAGTGGAGTATAGAAATCAAAATGGTGCTTTCCCCGATAGAGATGCTCTCAAAAAAGTACCCCGAATGGGTGAAAAAGCATTTGAACAAGCCGCAGGCTTTCTACGAATCCGTAACGGAAACAATATCCTCGATGCCAGCTCCGTCCATCCCGAAAGATATAAATTAGTAGAGCAAATGGCAAAAGATATAAATGCCACCATACAAGATATTATGACTAAAAAAGAAATGAGAGCAAAAATAGATATTAAAAAATACGTAACCGAAGAAGTAGGACTCCCTACTTTACAGGACATACTTCAAGAATTAGCACGACCAGGAAGAGACCCACGCGAAACATTCGAAGCTTTCTCTTTTGAAGAAAAAATAAAAGAAATATCTGATATCCGAGTCGGAATGAAACTACCAGGTGTCATTACTAATCTAACTGATTTTGGAGCATTCGTAGATATTGGTGTTCATCAAGACGGATTAATACACAAAAGTCACATTTCTGACACATTTGTACACGATATACTAGAAGTAGTAAAACTCCAACAAAAAGTCATGGTAACAGTATTGGAAATAGACGGACCAAGAAAAAGAATCTCGCTCTCGCTCAAATCTGACCCTTTTGCAGGGAATATAAACACCCATAAAACAGGAAGTACTACTCCTATTAAAAAACAAACTTCCGAAACCAAAACCACCCATGAAAACCAAAAAACAAAACCTTATAATAAAAAAGAAGAAAGCAAACCCCAACAAAATAAAATAGAAACAGCAAATGTAAAAGAAGACTTTCAAACAAAATTAGACATGCTAAGAAAAAAATTTCAAAAATAGAAACTACTCCTTTCATACAATAACGTTATAAAAAATGAACGTTTTATATTATATTATAGGAAGCACTTTTTTCACTGTTTTTTCCTTGTTCATATTCCGATTCATAAGAAAAAAGAATCCGAACCCCGAAAAATTAAGTAGCTATGAATCCGGAGAAGAAGCAAGTGGTAATATGTTAGGTGCTTTTAATATAAAATATTATGTCGGAGCAATTCTTTTTATACTCTTTGATATAGAAATTATCTTTTTAGTTCCTATACTTTTGATCTTTAAGAATACCACAAATATTATTTTTGATTGGATTATTGTAGGGGAGATAGTATTATTTTTATTCGTAGTATCTGGGGGGCTACTCTTTGTATGGAAGAAAGGAATTTTAGAATGGTACCCTCCACAGAAAAAAACCTCCGATATAGATACAAAAGTGCCATATAATATATATAAAAAAGTGGGTTGTAACGGATTCGAACCGATGACCCCTACCCTGTCAAGGTAGTGCTCTAAACCAACTGAGCTAACAACCCCTTTATTCCAATATTATAAATCATAACTAACCTCACATTTTGGATTATACATACAAAAATTTTGTACTTCCTCCGAGGTTACCTTTGTTCCATAGCAAGAAAGCACCTCTAACTTTTTTAGATTATATAAAGGAACTAAACTGCTTATTTTAGTAAAAGAACAATCCAACTCCTTTAATTCCAAAAAATTTTGAATGGGATCCAATCGAGAAATATTACTCCCACCACAAGATAAAAACTCTAAATGAATAAGATTACCTATAGGTTCCAAAGAATCAACAAGTGTTTTATAAAAATATAATTCCTGAAGGTAGGTAAGCTCACGAAGCGGCTCTAAATCTTTAATTTTTGTAAAAGAACAATCTAATACTTTGAGATCCCGAAACCTGGATATGGGTTGTAAAGTCACTATTTTATTTTTATAGCACCTTATCTTTTCTAAAGTATTATATTTTAAAACAACAATGCTCAGATCCACTATTCCTTGAGATGAGCAATCTAATTCTTCTATTGTAGTAGATGTCATTTTTTTATTTATAATAAAGGTTAATAAATATTTACATTTAATTTATATATTTTTTTTACCTAAATCTTTTTCCTGTTCAAATTCTTTCATAATGGCATTAATTTCTTCGGTATTGCTCATTTAAAATAAATTTTATAAAATTAGCGTTTTTTATGGTTAAAAAAAAATTGATTTTTAACTGTTTAAAAAAATAAAACTTTATAAAGAGCTTACTAAAACTATATTACATTAACAAAGCCCCAATTTTTCCTTTACAAATTAAAGCTTTAATCCCCCACTATTTATATAGTGGATACAAGAAAACTCTTAATCTTTAAATATGAATCAATTTTTTTTGGAGTATTTTTTTGTAATAACCAGATACTCTGTTTCCTTGATAATCAATGACTTATAATATTAAAAATAGATACTCCATATCTTATTTTTTCAAAAAAACTTTTACCTAAAAATAATTCCATAAAATAAATGTTTTATTTAGAATACATGCAATAAAATAAGATTTTTATGCTATATAATTAAAAAAGTAGATAAATAGTTACAAATTTAGATCTTGATTAATTACAATAATAATTTAGTATATCTTATATATTTGTATAAAACATTCAAAAAATGGGACTACCTGAAAATATATTAGATATAAAAGCATTTATTACACAGCTTTTACAAATAATTCCACAATCTAATAATACTTACTAAATAATTACTTTTTTAATTTTTTTAAAAAATTTAGCACATTGAGTAGTTACTTTTTTATGTTTTTTATACCTTTATAAAAATATATAAGTAATGAGTAAACAACTAATAACCCTATATTAGTTTATCAAAGAACTTTTGAGAAATAAAGCCATTTTTATGATGATAGAAAGTTTTTGAATGAATTGTTATTTGATACATTCAAAATAGAACGAATATATAGAACGAATACTAGAAAGTGAAAACGATAGGGAGCATGAGAATCATAAATGTAATCGAGTAGATTTGTTTACTATTAATTCAAAAAACAAATTGCTTATGGAATTTCAAAAATGATTGTTGAAAATGATTTTATAAGAAAAAATTATTCCAATGCCGAGGAAGTATTTTCCATTAATCTCGTCTACTTTACCCTCGAATAAGATTTTATCTACAAAAGGATGACCTCTTTTAAATGAGCGCATCATAATAATATTTTAGGATTATGCGAAAAATAAAAGAAAAAATTTGTAAAACAAGAAGTTACAGATATTTTTCTCGAGTATTATTTGTTAAAAATGAATCAATTTAACGATATTGCAAAAGACGCTTTGGACAAGTGGTGTTTATTTTTTTTAAAATAGCGAAGTAAAAGAGATTCTTTTAAAACAAAAGAGATCAATGAAGCGATGGAAGTTATAGATATTATGCACTTTCAAAAGAATGGATCTATGCTTACAAGCTCTATAATAGATAGTTTGAATGTAAAAACAAGTGAAATGTATTCTTTAAAAGCAAAAATGAGGTTTAAAGTAGTTAGCCGCAACCTTACGAATGACCGTCAAAACAAATATTTATAGACATAATAATAAGAAAAGCAAAGGAAACTGACAGCGAAAAAATTGACTTTAATGGAAAAATTGCAGGTGTGTTTGTCTATTGTTTTCTTCCATACACAGCCAAAAACAGCCCATCGATTTATATGAAAGAGATTTATCTTGACGAAAATTATGGGGGACAACAAATTGGATAACAATTACATTAATGAATGCTTTAAAAATGGAAGCAAAACAAAATAATGGTAGTCAAATAACGTGGACATCTGCACCTTGGAATAAAGCAGGACGAAAATTTTATGAGCGATTAGGTGCAAAAAAAATAATGAATGGCTTAACTATAAATTGAAAATATAATATGAATATAATTGAGGTAATAAAAATTACGAAAGACGAAATTTCCCAATTACAAAAAATTGGTAGACAAACTTTTCACGAAACCTTTTCCGAAAGTAACACCGAAGAAAATATGCAAAATTATTTGGAGGAAGGATTTTCTACAAATAAATTGAGACATGAACTTGATAACGAAAATTCAGAATTTTATTTCGCCAAACTTGACAACGAAGTAATCGGATATTTAAAATTCAACTTTGGACAATCACAAACAGAACTAAAGAACGAAAAGGCACTTGAAATTGAAAGAATTTATGTTTTAAAAGAATTCCACGGAAAGAAAGTTGGACAAATTCTTTACAACAAAGCCATTGAAATTGCCAAGCAGAAAAGTGTAAATTTTGTTTGGTTAGGTGTTTGGGAAGAAAATCCAAGAGCTATTAACTTTTACAAGAAAAATGGTTTTGTAGAATTTGACAAACATATTTTCAAACTTGGCAATGACGAACAAACCGACATAATGATGAAACTAAAATTGACAAATAACTAAAAAAAAGCAACTAACAGGAGTTTTGCAAAAGCTGGGCATTAGTGCTCAATTGAACATTAGTACTTCTAAACCCATCATTTGCAAAGCCCCAGGCCGAATAAAAAACAATTGAAATAACTAAAAAACTAATGGTGAATGGTTTATACAATGAAATTATTTCTAAATCAACAGGTTTGTCAATTGAAAAAATAGAAGAACTGAGAAACGAAATGGAAATGTAGATAAAAAAACATATTTTATAGAAAATAATAATACAAATAGTATACTAAAAAACTAATATTACAACCAATGAATTTAAAAAACAAAATAGATGCAGAAATAAAAACTTCTATGCTCCAGAAAAATCAAGAGAGATTACGAGCATTGAGAAGTATTAAATCACTCATTTTATTAGCCGAAACAGAAAAAGGAAATAAAATAGAGATAGACGAAGCAACAGAAATATCGCTCCTTTCTAAAGCCTCAAAACAAAGAAAGGACTCACTTACCATTTATAAAGAACAAGGAAGGGAAGACCTTGCAAAAAAAGAACAAGACGAGTTGGATGTTATACACGAATTCTTACCCTCACAACTTTCTGAAGAAGAAATAAAAAAAGAAATTCAAAACATAATAACGACCATTGGGGCGAAAACACCACAAGAAGCAGGAAAAGTTATTGGAGTAGCAATGAAAAACCTTGCAGGCAAAGCAGACGGAAAAATTATATCCACCATAGTAAAAAAACTATTACCATAAAAATGAGACAAGATACCTTTGAATCACCCGATTTTTATAACATAGACGACCTTTTGACAGAAGAACAAAAGATGATAAGAAGCAGCATCAGAACTTTCGTAAAAAAAGAAATAACACCTTTCATAGAAAAATGGTGCCAAAATAACGAATTTCCTAAACACATAGTTCAAAAATTTGGAGAAGTAGGAGTCTTCGGCCCCACTATCCCTTCCGAATACGGAGGCGGCGGATTAGATTACACCTCTTACGGTCTTATAATGCAAGAAATAGAACGAGGAGACAGCGGTATGCGGTCAACGGTATCCGTACAAAGTTCATTAGTAATGTTTCCCATCTATGCCTTCGGAAGTGAGGAGCAGAAAAGAAAATATTTACCAAAACTAGGAAGCGGAAAGATGCTCGGATGCTTTGGACTAACCGAACCTGACTTTGGCTCTAATCCTTCAGGAATGCTTACCAATATAAAAGACGCAGGAGAATACTATCTCTTAAACGGAGCAAAAATGTGGATATCCAATGCTCCTCAAGCCGATATAGCTGTCGTCTGGGCAAAGGACGAAACAGGAAGGATACAAGGATTAATAGTAGAAAGAGGAATGGAAGGATTTTCTACACCAGAAACACACGGAAAATGGTCACTCCGAGCCAGCTGCACAGGAGAACTCGTCTTTCATAATGTGAAAATTCCAAAAAAAAATATCCTTCCTCACAAAAGTGGATTAGGGGCACCTATGATGTGCCTCGATAAAGCACGATTCGGAATCGCATGGGGAGCAATGGGAGCAGCTATGGATTGTTATGATGCTGCTAAAAAATATGCTTTACAGAGAGTACAATTCGAAAAACCAATCGCTTCTTTTCAACTCATCCAAAAAAAACTTGCCGAAATGCTCACCGAAATAACAAAAGCACAACTCATAAATTGGCGACTAGCCAAACTGATGGACGAAGGAAAAGCAACAACCCCACAAATATCTCTCGCTAAAAGAAACGCCATAGAAAATGCCCTTACCATAGCAAGAGAAGCAAGGCAAATCCACGGAGCGATGGGGATTACAGACGAATACCCTATGATGAGACACATGATGAACTTAGAATCCGTCCTCACATACGAGGGAACTCACGATATACATCTCCTTATACTCGGAAACTATATAACGGGTATTCCCGCTTTCAAATAAATGTATATCCTAAAACCAATTTCTTTGACTGTTTTATTCATTTATTGTTACTCTTGTAATATAAAAAACTTTTCTATTTAAAGGAACATTCTTATCTTTTAGATTTTTTATATGCTGAACCCCATATATATATAAAGAATTGTCATCCCCACTTTGTATGGTAGCAGTTCCCAATTTTATACTATCATTTGGATATTTGAAAGAAAGAGGAATTGTTTGTTCCTCTATTTTATTTGGAAAAATAGTTTTGAGATAGATAGTATTCTTATGATGAGAAACAAACATCGGATACTTATCGTGGTTATGTATCCATAAAGAATTCTCACCGAGAGTATCAGGTACTTCAAAAGAGTTCTGCCATAGAATGTTACTTTCGGTATCCAAAGCAGTTACTAACCTATCCACTGTTATGTCATTTTCATAATATGTTGCTTCAAAGAGTTCTTCAGGATGATAATTTGTAGATGGAGCTTTTACAGAATCAATGGAGTAGGAATGAGTATGAATTACAGGTCGGTTGCTTGAATAATAAGGATACGATGGGTTATAAGGAGCATTCCAACTATCAGGAGATTCAGATGCCCTTCGGGCATCATTACTTTCATATTTGGGAGTTGTAGGAGCGGGAGATGTAGAGTGCAAAAAAGATTGGGAATAAGACGAGTATGAACGGGGGTATTTTTTTGGAGAAGGGGGGACCACTTCATATTTCTTGTATAAATTTCCATCGGAGTATTTTCCATACCTGCTCACATGAGCAACTATCAAAGAACCTTCTCCATACTTTTTTATATCATAGAAAGTAAACTGATAGTTTCCATTCTGGTATTTTTTCTTTTTTTGTTCAGGAAGGTGTATCTCTGATATAATTCTTTTACTACTTTGAGAGAAATGCAAGGTATAGTTTTTTATCTCTCCTCCTGTATCTATGCTCGATAAATAGATACCTTCTTCCCAAAGTGGTTTTTTGGAAGAAAATTCTGAATTTTTTCTCCCAAACTCCCCTGATATATATACTTTTCCATTTGGTAATTCTTCTACTCTCCCATTAAAAAATAACTTGTGAGTGGGTGGGTACAATCTTAGATTACTCACCATATCACCATCGGTAGAAAAAACTCTTACTTCCATCGGCTTTGCATATTTTTTTTGGGTGGATATCACTGAAAAATGCTTTGAGTCAACATGTGATGTAATATCTATAGTATACAGTGGGTCAAAGGATTGCAACAGGGTGGATGTTTTATTTTCTTTGATCTTGTGGATAATTATTTTTTTTCCTATACCCATATACCCATCTATTCCAAAAACAATGGTATTATCTATAACAGAAAAATAAAATATAGATGCACCTATAGGCAAATAACTTATTCTATATACCGAATAGAACGCTGTCCTCATATCAATATCTAATAAATACATTGCTTTTTGAGAACTCTCTGAATATAAGGCATACACATGCCCACTCTCTTGCTCGTGAGGAATACCTATAAAATATAAGTCCGTGCCTACAGTTTTGGGTATCAGATATTCTTTTTCTGTAATAGAAGTAAGTGCATTATCAAAAAACAAACCTTTTATCCAATTTCCCATACTGTCTTTTTGGGGAATAAGATGCAGTAAAAGTGCTTTTTCTTTATATACACAAACTCTATATTTCTCCATATGTTTGTGTATTTCAATCTCCACTCGCTTGATATCCCCATCATTTTCACGGTATTGGGAAAATAAAAAATAAGGAATAATCAAAAAAAACAATACCCTGTATTTCATAAAAATATGTTTATATCTATTGTATTAAAAAATTATACTCATAAAAAAGAAAGCAACTTTTTGCAGACACTCCCTCTTTTTCTCTTTTCAAAACCATTAAAAACGAAAAATAAAACAACATCCTTGCAAAAAAAAAACAATAAAAAGAAAGCATTTTTTTATAAATATCCTCCTATCTATTAAACAGTATCGGAAAGAAAACTCTTAAAACCTTGATTATATAATTCCATTAAAAAAACAAAAAATAATTTGAAAAATTATAAAATTTTCAATAAAATACTATTTTTATTGAAAATGAAACCGTTATAAAAATAGTTATATCGTTTTTTATTGCAAATCTCTCACACCCTTATAAACAAAGAAAAAACCACCGAGGCAAATTATCATGCATGTATTCACCTTATTATTGCATGTGCAGAATTGAGACCAATTCCCGAATTTCAATTTCTGAAAACAAGATTGGATAATGTAATT
>JASGCU010000056.1 GCA_030053935.1 Chitinophagaceae bacterium | reverse complement strand
TAAAAGAGATCTTGCATTCTGAATTCAAAACTACAATTTATTTTCTGTTTTAATCCTTAACTCCTCATTTTTTTTACGTATTACATAATTTAAGTTCTATTTTTGTTAATAGTGAATTAGTTTGTTTGGTATATTATTACTAATCAAGGCTTTAGTGGTTTTCTTGTAGATACTACCTATGCTAAAATTCTGAAAGGATGGTAAGATTATAGAAATTGAAATGCGAACGGTTTACAAACCCCGTTGCGTAGCATTTATTTTACTATAATCGTATCATCTTTTCTAATATTTGTTGGTTAGTTTTGTTTTCTATAAAATTTCATCTCTTTAGATTTGTATTAAGAGAATAATCTATTGTGAATCTTGGGGGGTGATAGTATTTGGGGTTTCGGAGAGGGTATAAATACGGATAGGATTTTTGACTTTTTCTTCTAAAAGGGCTATTTTAAGGACTTCGCTTATATGATTTATATAGTTTATTTTGAGACCTTTTTTATAAAGTTCATCAATTTCATCAATATCTTTTTTATTTTTTGAGGATAGTATTACTTCTTGTATTCCTGCTCTTTTACTGGCGAGTAGTTTTTCTTTTATACCACCTACGGGGAGAACTTTTCCACTGAGGGTTATTTCTCCTGTCATAGCAATGCGTTCTTTTATTTTTCTTTGTGTAAAAGCAGATGCTAAAGAGGTAACGAGTGTTATACCGGCAGATGGTCCGTCTTTTGGGACTGCTCCTGCGGGGACATGAACGTGAACATCATACTCGTTGAATATTTTATAATGGATAGAAAGTGCTTCGGCATATGATTTTAGGAAAGACATTGCTGCCATAGCGGATTCTTTCATTACATCTCCGAGTTGTCCGCTGAGGGTTATTTTTCCTGTTCCTCTATAGAGTGAGGATTCTATTTGTAGAATTTCTCCGCCGTATGGTGTCCATGCTAATCCTGTGACAATTCCTGCTATATCATTTACTTGATATTCTTCTCTGTCGTAGATTTCACTTCCTAATATTTGGGGTATGTCTGTAAGTTTTATATTTTTACTAAAGATCTCTTTTTTAGCTATGCAACTTGCTCTATTTCTGATAACAGAGGCGATATTTCTTTCCAATCCTCTGACTCCGGATTCTTTGGTATAGTTTTCTATTATTTTGCGGATGGATTCGGTAGAGAATATTACTTCATTAGCTTTGAGTCCGTGTTCTTTTTTTTGTTTGGGTATGATGTGTTTTTTAGCAATTTCTATTTTTTCTTCTACGGTATATCCGGAGAGTTCTATTATTTCCATTCTATCTCTGAGAGGGGCTTGGATGGAGTCTAAATTATTAGCGGTAGCAATGAATAGGACTTTTGAGAGGTCGTATCCTACTTCTAAATAGTTATCCAGAAAGTTATTATTTTGTTCGGGGTCTAATACTTCTAAAAGTGCATGGGAAGGGTCTCCTCTGTGGTCTCTATTTACTTTATCTATTTCGTCGAGTATAAAGACGGGATTTGAGGATTTTGCTTTGGATATATGGGATATAATTTTACCAGGCATTGCACCTATGTAAGTTTTTCTGTGTCCTCGTATTTCTGCTTCGTCATGGAGAGCTCCTAAGGATAATCTTACATAATTTCTTTTTAAAGCACGGGCTACCGACTTGCCGAGGGAGGTTTTTCCTACACCAGGAGGACCATAGAGGCACATTATGGGGCTTTTCATATCTCCTTTGAGTTTTAACACGGCGAGATATTCTATAATTCTTTTTTTTACTTTTTTCATACCATAATGGTCTGTATCTAATACACTTTCTGCATTTTTTATATCAAAATCATCGTTGGTGTATTCGTTCCAAGGAAGGTTTACAAAAAACTCTACATAGTTAAGGGAAAGAGCAAATTCAGGAGAGTTTGAATTTATACGTGACAATTTGTCAAATTCTTTTTGAAAATGCTCTTGAGTTTCTTTACTCCATTGTTTTTTGCTTGCTTTCGTTTTTATTTTTTCTATATCTTTTTCTGGTCCATCAAATCCGAGTTCGTTTTGTAATACTTTCATTTGCTGTCTCAAAAAATAATCTTTTTGTTGCTGGTCTATATCAGTAAATGCCTTGTTCTGTATATCCTGTTTGATAGTGAGCATCTGAATATCTCGCATCATATACTGAAGGAGCAGTTCTGCACGTTCTCCGCCATCTTCTGTTTCTAATAATTTTTGTCTTTCGGATAAATCCGCATTGACATTAGAGCAAAGAAAATGTGTGAGAAAACTATTACTGTGAATATTACTGATGGCGATATGCGCCTCACGTGGTATTTCTGGGTTTAATTTGAGTATTTTGAAAGAAGCTTCTTTTATAGATTGAAAAAGAACTTTCGTTTCTTTTTTAGAAGATGGTGGAAATTTTTCGGTCAAATACTTTACTTCTGCGGTTATCCATGGCTCTTCTTGAATGATTTTTTCTATGTGAAATCGGTTCTTCCCTTGAATAATGATAGTAGTGCTTCCATCGGGCATTACTAATGTTTTTAAGATATATGCAAGGGTTCCGGTAAGATATAAATCCGATGATTGTGGTTCTTCTACCTGTTGATTTTTTTGTGTGATAATGCCTATAATTCTATTTCCTTTGTTTACTTTTTTTATCAGTTTAATAGATTTTTGTCTATTTACAGTGATGGGAAATACTACGCCTGGAAACAGAACAGCATTTTTTACGGGCAGTATATCCACTTCTTGTGGGAGATCTTTGGTGTCTATTTTTTTTTCTACTTCGGATGTTATAAAAGACATTATTTCTTCCCCTTCTTCTTCTGCTAAGGCACTACTCATAAAATCTGTTTTTATATTCATTGTACTATGTAATTGGTTTATGTATATGGATATGCTAATATAATTTTTATTGCAATTCTTTTGCCACAGATAAATTTGCAAGAAGATTGTTTCTCATGCTTCAAAAAAAGTAATCGTAATTATTTATCTATTCTGTTTGATAGATAATCAATGAACTAAGTCCATTTTGATGAAAAGACAAAATTCAGTTATGATTCTCATGTTTTATACTCTGTTCCCATTGAATGATAGTGTTTTTTTTTTCACTTCCCCACAGATAACCTCCTATATTTCCCGTTTTTTTAATAACTCTATGGCATGGAATTAAAAAAGAAACGGGATTGCTTCCTACCGCAGAACCGACCGCTCGAGAAGCTTTGGGATTACCTATTTGGAGGGCGATATTATTATAAGTAACAAGTGTTCCCATAGGGATGGTGAGCAAAGCGTCCCATACTTTCCATTGAAATTCTGTTCCTCTCACGCAGATAGGCACATGAGGTAATGTATCCTTTGTTTTTTGTAAAATAGCCACTGCGTGCTTGTGTATAATACCACCGTTTCGAGAAAAGAATCCATTGGGGTACAGATTTTCTAAAATGGAAATTGCCTTTTTTTCGTCTTCGCAAAATCCCATATAACAAATCCCAAGATAATGAGCAGCAACGAGCATCTTTCCAAAAATAGTTTCTTCAAACTCAAAATCTATAAAAAGAGGTTTTTTATCATTTTTAAATTCTTCGGGGGGCATCCTTTTAGTGGTAACAAATGTATTGTGAACAATACTATGTTTGAAAGATACTCTCCTATCATAATCCTCAGTCCGATGCATATATTCACCGTATTGGTCGTAAAAATTGCTTCTGATATCCATAAAAATAAAAGTTAAAAAAAATAAAAGTTTATTAAAGTAAATTCTAAAAAGTAATTTGTGTTTTTTAGAGATTGCTTCCTTTTTCTTCTCATTCTTTTAGTAAAACTACTAAAATCTTTCAAACATCTCTAAAAAATGTATTTATTCCCTCATTATTGAATAACCAACACTCATCCTTCTGAAGTCTTTCCCTTATGTGTTATCTTATGTCAAAATAAGATATTTTTATAAATACTTCTCAAAAAAAATATTATAGTAAAAAATAATTCCTTGAACATATAAAAAGCATATTTATGAATATAAAAAAAATTTTTTTCGCAATTATCGTTCTTCATCTTATAATGAACGTCGGAATAGCACAAAAAAATAGATATGTTATCTATTTTACTGATAAAAATAATACTCCTTATTCTCTAGAAAGACCTAATGAATTTTTATCACTACGCTCTATAGAAAGAAGAACGAGACAAAGCATTTCCCTCACCCCATCTGATATTCCCGTAAATACTACTTACATACAAGATATAGAAAGATTGGGTGCTGATGTTTATTTTTCTTCTCGTTGGCTCAATTGTTTATTAATAGAGTCATCACCTTCGCTTCTCCCATCTATTATGAATATTTCTTTCGTTTCAAAGGTAGAATTGGTGGCAAATGGATCTCAATTAAACAATCAAATAGCGGGTTCTGAAAAAACATTCTCTCTTGTATCTGCTCGTAACAATGAAATCAATGATTTTGATTATCAAATACAAACATTAGGAGGAGATTTTATGCACAGTAATGGTTTTAAGGGTGAAGGAAAAATGGTTGCTGTGTTTGATGGGGGGTTTAGAGGGGTAGATACTGTCCGTTATTTTCGACATTTGTTTCAAAAAAAGCAATTAATACACACTTTCAATTATGTCTATAATAATCATTCTATTTATCAATCTTCTTCTCACGGAACAGCGGTTCTTTCTTGCTTGGCAGCCGTAGATAATACAAAAGCATTAGGGATGATTCCCAATGCTTTATATATACTTGCTCTCACTGAAGATGTTTCCAATGGAGATTTAGATGATAGAATAGAAGAATATAATTGGCTTTTTGCTGCGGAAAAGGCAGACAGCATAGGAGTAGATGTTATCAATAGTTCGCTTGGATATTTTGTATTTTCCATTGAAAATCAAAACTACACTTCTGATCAGTTAGATGGCAATACAGCAATAATTAGTAAAGCCGCTCAGTTTGCTTTTGAGAAAGGAATAGCCGTTGTATCCAGTGCTGGAAATGAAGGAAATTCTGCTTGGAAAAAAATAACTCCTCCTGCTGATAGTAGAGGAGCTTTGACGGTCGGAGCAATAGGAAAAAACCTGCAAATAGCAACAACCAGTTCTCGAGGTAAAACATCCGACAAAAGAATTAAACCTGATGTAGTTGCTTTTGGAGTAAATGTTTCTATTATTACCTCATCGGGCAATGTCAGCACTATCAGTGGCACAAGTTTTTCCGCACCATTAGTAGCAGGTTTATTAACGGGCTATTGGCAGTACGCACCCCATAAAACAGTATATCAAATATATGATGATATGCGAAAAACGAGCAGTAATAGTTCCAATCCCGACTCTCTTTATGGGTATGGAATCCCTTCTTTTTACAATCTTTTAGAAAAAAAACCTCCTATTCCCATTCTTTCCATTACTTCTCTTATAAAATCGGATATAACAGTGTATCCTAATCCTATTCGTAACAAAATTTTGTATATAAAAAACGACGGGGAGAAATGGATAGAAACCATTGTTTTGCAAATATACAATATGGAGGGAAATGTCCTACTAGAAAGCAAATATAATAAATTATATCCGCAATCTTTCATTACAATAGACATTGCATCTCTCAAACCACAGCTCTATTTTTTGAAACTAAGGGGAAACGATTTCGAAAAACAAATAAAAATAGTAGTAGAATAAAATCTAACAGAAGTATTTTTATTGGTAGGTTCTAAAAATTGATTTCTTCAAAAAAAATAATACCGTTTTTAGGATTTGAATTTTTAGAATCTATTTTATTACTTGTTTCGCACTGTTTATTGCATTTTCTTTAATGAAATTGATGTCTTATTGTGTATTTAGCAATAAAAATACACTTTTACTTAGAATTTTTGTAAAAATATCCGCTGAATAGTTACAAAAAATTAAAACCCGGAAAAAGATTATATTGTGTAAAATCAAAAATACATGTTTCTAAAAGTACTTCTTATTCAATAACTTTATAATATCAAATATATGACTTACAAAAATTTCGTATTCGTAGCACTAGTATGTGCCTTGACTTCTTGTAGTAAGAATGATGATACTACCACACCTACCACTAATGGTACAGTTATTAATGTAGATGCAGATAAATTCCTTACATCGTCTGGGGCAGTAACCATTACTACCGAAAACCGAACGCTTTCTAATGGAACAACGGCAGATTGTTACAAAATTGTCACCAAAAGTACACCATCAGACCATACACAAGGTCCTTGGTGTCCAACAAACATTTCAGATGATGCCACAAAAGGAGGTATTTGGTTAGAAAATGGAAATGTGTATGATGTAGATGGTGCTTTTATTCAAAATTTAGCTACTTTTTACAAGAATACTACTTGGCAGATGTATAACACTTCCACTGGCGCAATAACCAAAACATTGACACAAGCAGATTGTCAAGCAGCAGCCAACCCAAATGTAGGTGTTCAGTATAAAAACTACTGCGTAGAATGTTTACCTTCTTATGTTTCCTCTGTAACAAAAACCATTTATATACCCATAACCCCTGTAAAATTGAGTTCCCCCGTAAGTTTTGGAGCAGGACCAGGTTCTTCAGGACCAACTATTAGAGGTATTGCTTTCAACGGTGTTGTATTTGATGCCCCTGCTCCGGTAAGTGCTATTTTAGGAGCCTATACATTGGCACCATTTGACGATGCAGGCGGACATATTAACATTGGTGCAGGTTATCACTATCACGCAGCAACTGGAAAATCTACAAAAATTACTCAATCCGATGGACACGCCGCCATGATTGGCTACGCTGTAGATGGGTTTGGAATTTATGAAAGGTTAAGCGCTTCCGGATCCGAATATACAGATTTAGACGCAAGCCGTGGACATTATGATGCTACCAGAGGATATCATTATCATGTAGACAAAGCTGGAGCAAATAATTTTATTAACAGTTTGTCTGGAGCGTATGCGCAATAACCATGAAATTGAAATTAATATTGTCAATCATTGGAATGGGATTTTTTACATCATTCCTTTTTGCCCATAGCCCCGACCTTTCAAGTTTTATTATTTATGAACAAAGCGGGAAAAACTTTATCGTCATAAAAAGTTCACTAACAGCTTTTGAACAGGAAGTAATGTATCATTATGGTAAAAACTCTTATAAAACGCCACAAGAGTTTAGTGAGTTAGCAATTAAGCATTTCCACAAAAGCTGTTTTATTCTTATTAACAATGATACTATTATGGTTAATAATCCGCAAATTCAATTGGGACACGAAACGACATTTTTTGCAGAATTAGAAAATTTGCCTCAAAAGATAACAACTTATTATGTTAAAAATATTTTTTTTAGGGATATGCCCAACAATCAATGTGAGTTGATTTTGAACCATAAAGATTTACCCCAAAAACAAGTTATTTTAAACAATGAAAATAAGCATGAAGTAAAATTGTGTGTAGAAAAAAATAAATGGGAAATGGAAGAAAAATCTAATTCAATGTTTGGAATAAGTAAGTTCTTGAGTATTCTATTTCTTATATTTATAGTAATAGCATTTATAATGAGAAAGAAAAAAACCAGCTAACAAGCCATTTCCAAAAGCGGGACAAGAAGTGCTTATTTGGATAACAGAACATGCTTATAAACACCAAAGAAAACAATTATGAGACTGTCTTTTTTATTTTGTTTCTTTAGAAAAATGCTTTTTTTGTAAATATTTCTTTGTATATTATTTAAAAATAGTAAGTAATGAAAAAAATAGTATTATTTTTCAAAAAACACAAGAAATCGCTCTCATACCTCATTAAAAAATAATGATGAAGACAGCAAAATTACAAAACATATTTTAAAATAAATATAGCACTGTGAAAGAAAAAGAAATGTCTTTTTTAGACCATTTAGAAGAATTAAGATGGCATCTGATACGCTCCATCTGTTCCATTATTTTTTTTATGGTAGCCTCATTTATATATATGAATACGATTTTTCGCTACGTTATATTAGCTCCCACGAAGCCCGATTTTTTAACTTATCGTCTCTTCTGTAAGGTATCAGAGTATTTTCATACCGATGCTTTTTGTATCAAAGAATTACCTTTTATTCTCCAAAGCAGACAGCTCACCGGACAATTTTCTATGCATATAACTGCTTCTTTAGTATTAGGTCTTATATGCTCGTTTCCATATGTTTTTTGGGAAATATGGCGATTTGTAAAACCAGGTCTCCATGAAAAAGAAAAATCGGCAGTTCGTGGACTCACATTCTATGTCAGTAGCTTGTTTTTTATAGGAATTTTATTTGGATACTATTTAGTAGCTCCTCTCTCGCTTAATTTTTTAGCAAACTATAAATTAGACAGCAGTATTGAAAATCAATTTGATATTATTTCATACGTTTCTACTCTCAGTACGCTTGTTTTATCGGGAGGAATTATTTTTCAGCTTCCCGTTATTTCTTTCTTTTTAGCAAAAATGAATATACTATCTGTTTCTTTCTTACAAAAATATAGAAAACATTCCATTGTTATCATACTCATAATCGCCGCAATTATAACCCCTCCAGATCCTTTTAGTCAGATATTAGTATCTGCCCCTCTCATTTTATTATATGAGATAAGTATTTTCATTATAAAATTTGTAGAAAAGAAAAAAATAAAAGAATAATTACAAAAATAAAAGCATTTTTAACTATTCTCAATAAAAACATTAAAAAAAATATATACTTGCATTTATAAAACTTATTTTCACGCCAAAACAAAATTATACTATTCAATCTTTTATTTATTTAAATGAAA
Source organism: Chitinophagaceae bacterium (assembly GCA_030053935.1). NCBI lineage: Bacteria > Pseudomonadati > Bacteroidota > Chitinophagia > Chitinophagales > Chitinophagaceae > Chitinophagaceae bacterium. The sequence goes on along the minus strand of JASGCU010000056.1, from coordinate 7,508 downwards.
AAAATATGATGTGATACTCTACGCCACTTAAACCAATTTTATGTTACCAATAAAACTAAACACGGATACTCTTATTCAGCAGTATTGTGATGGAAATGAAAAAGCATTTGATACAATATCAAATCTTTACAGCGGAAAAGTATATAGCACAGCGTATTCTATATTAAAGAATAAAAAACAGGCAGAAGATATAGTTCAAGAAGTTTTCATAAAAGTATTTATTACTTTGAAAAAAAATAATTATTCCGATAAGGGAAAGTTTGAAGCATGGATTCTAAAAATTACACGCAATATGTCAATAGACCATTTGCGAAAACACAAAAAAAAAGTGCAATACTCATTAGAGCAGTATAGCAGCGTTTTAGAGTCAATCTATTTTGTTGAAAACGCAATGGTAGAACATAATATAATAGAAGACGAAACAAAAAAATATTTATGGGATCTTATCCATGAACTACCTAAAAATCAAAGAGAAATAATTATTATGAAACATTATCTCAATATGAGTTTTAAAGAAATATCTACTTTAGCAAATATTAGTATAAATACCGCCTTAGGTATTATGAGATATGGCATTATTAATCTGAGAAAGAAAATAAATGAAGAACAAATACATTTTACAAACTTTAAATAAATATAACACATAAAATAAAATGATAACAGATAAAAATAAAGATGCCAAAACAGAAAAAGCAAACGCCATCAAGTCCGTAATAGGAACTTTAGAAAAAACCTATTATAAAGGGGTCGTTATGAAATTAAGCGATGAGCATGTAGTAGATGTTCCTGCTATTTCTACGGGCTCTATTGGGTTAGATATAGCATTAGGAATTGGCGGTTTACCAAGAGGCAGAGTTATAGAAATCTACGGTCCTGAATCATCGGGGAAAACCACTTTAGCCATGCACTGTATAGCAGAAGCACAAAAAAAAGGAGGAATAGCAGTATTTATTGATGCAGAACATGCCTTTGATAAAACATACGCAGAAAAATTAGGAATAGATACTCAAAATCTTTTCATTGCTCAACCCGACGATGGAGAACAAGCATTAGAAATAGCAGAACAACTCATCCGTTCTACAGCAGTTGATATAGTAGTAATAGATTCCGTTGCTGCATTAGTCCCAAAAGGTGAGATAGAAGGGGATATGGGAGATAATAAATTAGGATTACAAGCAAGATTAATGTCTCAAGCCCTCAGAAAACTTACAGGCATAATCAATAAAACAGGCTGCTGTTGTATATTTATCAATCAACTAAGAGAAAAAATAGGTGTTATGTTTGGAAATCCCGAAGTTACCACAGGAGGAAATGCTCTCAAATACTACGCATCCGTACGATTAGATATTAGAAGAATTCAACAAATAAAAGAAGGAGAAAACATTGTAGGAAATAGAACACGAGTAAAAGTAGTTAAAAACAAAGTAGCTCCCCCTTTCAAAGTTATAGAATTCGATATTATGTATGGAGAAGGTATCTCTAAAATTGGGGAAATCATTGATTTTGCTGTAGATTTAGAAATAATAAAAAAGTCAGGGTCATGGTTTTCATACGAGGATAAAAAGTTAGGGCAAGGAAAAGAATCCGTAAAACAATTTTTGAAAGACAATAGTGATATAGTATCTATTATAGAAACGAAAATTAAAGAAAAAATAGCGGCAAAAGTCCCCATCAGCAAAATAGCTACTGAACAATCAAGCAACGAAGAATAAAAAAATATCTAAATATATAAAAATAACATAAAATAACACTATGCCAAACACAGCAGAATTAATATATAACGGGAAAACATACAGCTTTCCTGTATTAGAGGGAACAGAAAAAGAAATAGCAGTAGATATTAGTAAATTACGAGAGCAGAGTGCGAAAGAACAAACTCCCATCATTACAATGGATCCGGGATATAAAAACACAGGAGCAACTACCTCTGCTATCACTTTTTTGGATGGAGAACAAGGAATTTTACAATACAGAGGATATCCTATTGAAGAATTAGCAGAGAAATCTTCTTTTTTAGAAGTAGCATACCTGCTCATATTTGGAGAACTCCCAACAGAATCAGGTTTCTCTCTTTTTAAAAAAGAAATAACCGAACATACTCTCGTTCATGAGGATATCAAAAAAATATTAGAAGGATTCCCCGCCAAGTCCCATCCAATGGGGGTATTAGGATCATTAGTATGTGCTTTAAGCACATTTTATCCCGAATCTCTTAATAAAAGTATGGCGGAATCCAATGTGCATTTACAAATTATAAGATTGTTGGCAAAATTTCCTACCCTTGCAGCATGGTCTTATAAAAACGAAGTAGGACATCCTGTAGTATATCCCGACAACAAACTCAGCTATTGTCAAAACCTTCTAAAAATGATGTTTTCACTACCAACCGAATCGTATTCATTAGATCCAGTAGTAGTAGATGCTTTGGATAAATTACTCATCCTGCATGCAGACCATGAACAAAATTGTTCTACCTCCACAGTCCGAATGGTAGGTTCATCTCGGGCAAGTATTTATGCCTCTATCTCTGCGGGAATAAATGCTTTGTGGGGGCCACTCCATGGCGGAGCAAATCAAGAAGTTATGGAAATGTTAGAGCTCATAAAACAAGACGGTGGAAATGTAAAAAAATATGTAGAAAAAGCAAAATCAAAAGAAGATCCTTTCTTACTTATGGGGTTTGGACATAGAGTTTATAAAAACTTTGACCCCCGTGCAAAAATTATTAAAAAAGCTGCCGACGATGTTTTAAATAAATTAAAAATAAACGACCCTATATTAGAAATAGCAAAAGAATTAGAAGCAGCAGCACTCAAAGACCAGTATTTTATTGATAAAAAACTCTACCCTAATGTTGATTTTTACAGCGGCATTATATACAAAGCAATGGGAATACCTACAGAAATGTTTACCGTATTTTTCTCTATGGGACGTCTCCCAGGTTGGATAGCCCAATGGAAAGAAATGCGTGAAAATAAAGAACCTATAGGACGCCCAAGACAAATATATACAGGAAAAACAAAACGAAGTTACATACCAATAAATAAAAGATAGCATACAATGAATATATTAGTTTGTATTACTCATGTCCCTGATACCATATCCCGAATTAGTTTTATGGAAAATAACACAAAATTTGACACCAATGGGATACAGTTTATTATCGGACCATACGATGATTACGCATTATCACGCGGAGTAGAACTGAAAGAACAATTCGGAGGAAAACTTACCGTTCTCAATATAGGTTTAGCAGAAACAGAACCTACTCTCAGAAAAGCACTTGCCATAGGAGCTGATGAAGCAGTGAGAATACATGCTTCCCCGGAAGATTCATTTTTTGTAGCTCAAAACATAGCCCTCTATGCCCAATCCAAATCTTTTGACCTCATCCTGATGGGACGAGAATCTATAGATTTTAACGGAGGAATGGTACATGGTATGGTTGGAGAATTATTAGGAATACCTTCTCTTTCGCCCATTATGAAATTAGATATTCAGGAAAAAAAAGCAAAAATAACCAAAGAAATAGAAGGAGGCAAAGAATACTTAGAAGTAGACCTTCCTTTTGTCGCAGGATGCCAAGAACCTATTGCCGAATGGAAAATACCTAATATGCGAGGAATCATGCAAGCAAAAAGTAAACCACTTACTGTTTTAGAACCCTATCAAAATACTCTTTATACTCAAAATAAAAATTTTGAACTTCCAAAACCCAAAGGGCAAGTAAAAATGATAGCACAAGACAATATAAAAACATTATTACAACTCCTAAAAGAAGAAGCAAAAGTCATCTAACCTCAATAAAAAATGTCAACACTCGTATTTGTAGAAGTATCAGAAAAAAAAATAAAAAAAAATTCTTTGGAAGCTATTAGCTACGCATATGCTCTCCATGAAAAAAATGTTACAGCAATAGTCATAGGTGCAGTAGAAAATACCGAATTACAAAAAATCGGACCAGCAGGTGCTTCTAAAATTATACATGTATCAGAAAAAAATGCTGAAGAAATAGATACACATATTTTTGTATCTGCCATTCACTCTCTCTTTGAAAATAAAAAAAGCGATACCTTAATCTTTGCAAAATCATCCCTCTCCGATACTCTCTGTGCCAAATTATCTGTCAAATTACAAGCAAGTTTTATACCAAATGTTACAGAATTGCCAACAGGTGACGAAAAGAATATATTCAAAAGAAGTATTTATACAGGAAAAGCATTTTCATTCGTAGAAGTAAAAAACAAGAAAAAAATTATTTCTATCAAAAAAAATACAATACCCATCAAAACCAATGGAGGACAAGCAGAAATAGAAGCTTTTTCACTATCACAGTATACAGCAGACACAAAAATTACTTCTCTCTCCCAAGAGAAATTAAAAGGCAAAGTACTTTTACCCGAAGCAGATATCGTAGTATCCGCAGGAAGAGGAATGAAAGGACCTGAACATTGGAAATGGATAGAAGAATTAGCAGATATATTAGGAGCAGCAACCGCATGCAGTAAACCCGTATCCGATATGGATTGGAGACCACATCACGAACACGTAGGACAAACAGGGTTAAAAGTAAGTCCTTCCCTCTACATTGCTATAGGGATATCGGGAGCTATTCAACACTTAGCAGGAGTAAATTCTTCTAAATGTATAGTGGTTATCAATAAAGATCCCGAAGCGCCTTTCTTTAAAGCAGCCGATTATGGAATTGCAGGCGACGCTTTTGAAATACTTCCTAAACTCATACAAGAACTCAAACAATTTTATTCCATCAACTAATTATCAATTAATATATGTTTCAATCACCTATTTTATCAGGAGCACAGTTATTTTTTCTCATCGTGATCGCATTAATAAGTTTTGTCGTAGCACTTTCTTTCATTGATAGCAGAAAAGAAAAAGAAACAAAGTAATATCTTTTGAGATGATAATATTTCAAAAGTACTGATAGTATCAAGTAGCCACAATATCCAAAAATATTTTTTTGGAATACTAAATATTAATTATAAAGTATAATGAAAATATTATCTATAGTAATACCTACTTATAATGAGGAAAAAAATATTCAAGTTATTTTGAATAAAATAAAAAATGTCTCTTTAATAGAACAAATAGAAAAAGAGATTATTATAGTGAATGATTGCTCAAAAGATAATACAGAAGAATCTATTCAAAAGTATAAATCGGACAACCCTGACCTTATTATACAATACTATAAACATCCTGTAAATAAAGGAAAAGGCGCTGCCTTACGTACCGGTATATCACAAGCAAAAGGGGATTTTCTTATTGTTCAAGATGCCGATTTAGAATACGATCCTTATGAATATAATATTCTTCTACAACCTATTATAGATGGGCATGCAGATGTGGTTTACGGTTCAAGATTTGTAGGAGGGAAACCACATAGAATATTATTTTTTTGGCATACTATTGGAAATAAATTTTTAACCTTTGTTTCCAATATGTTTACTAATCTCAATCTTACAGATATGGAAACTGGTTATAAACTTTTTAAAACAGATGTTATTAAAAACATACATATTGTAGAAAATAGATTTGGGTTTGAGCCAGAGATAACTGCAAAAATATCGAGGATACCAGGTATTAGAATCTACGAAATAGGAATTTCTTATTATGGAAGAACTTATGCAGAAGGTAAAAAAATAAATTGGATAGATGGAGTAAGGGCATTGTATTGTATTTTAAAATACGCTTTTTTTAAGTATTCCTGAATAAACTTTCCAAAAAAATATTCTCTTTACAGCGGGGTAAACTTGACTAATTGTGTCTTAGTCAATGTTTCAGGTCTCGTTTTCGGATTAAGAAATGAAAGAGTAAGCATAGTAACATGATATTTTTCAAAAGACAAAACTATCTCTACACTCCCAAATTTTTTTAATTCCGCGGATCGCTCTTCGCTGATGTATACCCAAGCAGAACCACTCCCTATCGTATTTACTAAGGTATTCACTTCATCAAAAACAGGATTTATTCTTTGGCTGTAAAAATCTAATGAATGAATAAAAGTATCGGTATCATTTCCATCTCCACTCTGTAGAACAAAAAATCTTTTGACGGGGAATGTATTTTGAATTTTAAGATATTTCCCTAAAACGGCACCTGTTTGATATTTGAGTAAAGAAGGATAAAAATGAATGTTCAGTATCATACAAAGAGAAATTACTCCCCACAAAGAAGGATATACAAGTTTTTCTAAATACGTCCTAGAGCTCTTCCAAAAAAAGATATTTATTCCCAAAAAAACAACTATAAGGAGAAATATATATACATTATTCAATGGAAAAAATAAAAAACAAATAAAAAAAACTAATAACCAAATAGCTAACAACTGTATCCATTGATAAATAAGGAAAAAAATCCTGCTTTTTTTTTGTTCTAAGTTTTCAGAAAGAACTCCTACATATTTGGCAGCAATTATGGAACTCATAGGAATAAGAATATTGATATAATGAGGAAGTTTATAACGAGAGAAAGAGAGAATTATAAAAGGTATTATAAAACCGCCTAAACTGATATATTCTAATGTTTTTTTTTTGTTAATAATATCCTTTAGCGATTGAAAGAGAGCAAAAAAGGTTATGAGTCCCCAAGGCAGTACGATCCAAAGATAAGTATGCAAAAAGAAAAAAATATCGGTATCATTTTTCCATTCGCTTGCTCCGGTTATTCTCCCAAAGCTTTGTTTCCATAAGTAAAAATAAATACCAGAGGTATCTCTCCCTCCGTTTACTGTTTTCTCGGGATGCATATCAAATTGTTGATAAAGCCCAATACACATAGGGAGTAGCATTACAAGTATGATGAGAAGCCCTAATATCCATTCCCATTTCCAAAAAAAATGGTATTTTCTTAAAAGAATAAAGTGCGTAGAGAATGCAAAAACTATAACCATAAGTGCTACCGGACCTTTTGCAAGCAAAGAAAGTCCTATACCTATAAAACCAAACACAAAATTTTTCCATTTTTTAAATTCTGTATACTCTGCCAGCTGCCAAATAGAAAAAACCGTAAATCCTGTTAGCATGGTATCGCTCCTCACGTCATGGTTCATTAAAAAAACACTGAAAGAAGAAGCATAAAAAAGCCCTGCTAAAACGGATAATTCCTTATTCATATATAGCTTTGATAATCTATAAGTAGAATAGATTCCCAGTAAAGAAATCAGAATGGGAAACAACCGATAGGTTAGGTTATTTGCTCCCAATATTTGGAACACTAAAGATGTTATCCAAAAAAGTAAAGGAGGCTTATCTAAATAATCTTCCCCCCTTTGAAGTACTTGTAAATAACTTTGGTTCTGCGACATTTCCCAAGAGATAGCCGCATGTTGCGCTGCGTCTAAGTCCATAATATCTATAAACATGCCCAAAAAGTACACAAAAACTATCCCTCCTATAAAAAAAAGAGTTCTTCTTTCCATTTTTATTATCATCTATTTTATAAATTATTCTATTTTTGTGGTTATGTATTATGCTAAAAATTAATCG
>JASGCU010000055.1 GCA_030053935.1 Chitinophagaceae bacterium | reverse complement strand
ATGCCATTATAGTAGAAAACCATTTTATAAAAATTTTCCCAAACCCTGCCGATGATTACATTACCATTCAATGGGATAAAAGCCAAAAGGTCTCTTCCGTAAAAATATATGATGTAAAGGGAAATGGGGTATCTGATGGGGGATTGGGGATTGGATATGGGGTATCTATAGATATAAAAACCATGCCAAAGGGAGAATATATTGTGGTGGTATATGGGGAAAAAGGAGAGATTTTAAAGGCGGAAAAGGTGATTAGAAACTAACCGTTCATAATTTGTAATTAAATTTATAACTCATAATGTATATGAATCCATTTATATCAGAATTATTAGGAACGATGCTTATCATCGTTTTTGGATGCGGTGTAGTTGCAAATGTACTTTTAAAAAATACAAAAGGACATGGAAGTGGTTTAATAGTAATATGTTTTGGTTGGGCAATAGGTGTATTTGTAGGTGTATTTGTGGCATCTCATGGCAGTAAAGCCCATTTGAATCCTGCTGTTACCATTGCACTTGCTGTGGTAAATAAATTTTCTTGGGAAGATGTTCCTCTCTATATAATAGGACAGTTTTTAGGTGCCTTTATAGGTGCTTTATTGGTATGGGCTTGTTATAAACAACATTTTGATGCTACTATTGATAGTGCAACGAAAAGAGATGTTTTCTGTAATGCTCCTGCTATGAAGAGTAATTTTTTTAATCTGATTACAGAAGTTATTGCCACTTTTATTTTTATGATAGCAATTCTTTTTATCAGTCCATCAGTAGATTCTTTAGGAAGTTTAGATGCTTTGCCCGTATCTTTATTAGTATTGGGAATAGGACTGAGTATGGGAGGTCCTACGGGATACGCTATCAATCCTGCTCGTGATTTAGCTCCTCGAATTGCCCATTCACTTTTACCTTTTAGCAATAAAGCAGATAGTAACTGGAACTACGCTTGGATTCCTGTTGTAGCTCCTATAATAGGGGCTGTATTAGCGGTTTGGTGCTATTATTTTATTGTATCGTAATAACATTATGAGGGGTCTCTTTTTACTAAGGTAGCACTTGCCTGTGATTTAGGAAACATTACTATGTCACTTAATAGCACATTATCAGGTCGTTTTATGACAAATTGTATGACTTCTGCAACATCTTTTGCTTTCAGAGGGGTAATTCCTTTATAGGGTTGTTTTGCTTTTTCTCTATCTCCTTTAAAACGAACTAAGGAAAATTCTGTTTCTACTAAACCTGGATGAAGAGAAGTAACTTTTATATTGTGTTGATAGAGATCTAAACGCATACCATCAGATATGGATTGAACCGCTGCTTTGGAAGCACAATATACATTTCCTTTGGGGTAGGTTTCTTTTCCGGCAATAGAGCCGATATTGACTATATGTCCAGTTTGTCTTTTTATCATACGAGGAATAATGCTTTTACTCACATATAAAAGCCCCTTCACGTTTATATCTATCATAGCGTCCCAATCGTCTGTACTTCCCATATCTATAGTATCCATTCCATGTGCATTTCCTGCATTGTTTATCAATATATCTATATTTTGCCATCTTTCGGGGAGAGTATTCATTGCTTTTTCTACTGCTTCTTTATCTCTCACATCAAAAGAAAGAGATACTACATCTGTATGTTGAGAAAGTTTTTGTTCTAATTCTTTGAGTTTCTCTGCTCTTCTTCCACAAATAATCAGGTTATAATCCGAAGCAAGTAGGACAGCTGTTGCTTCGCCTATTCCAGAGGTGGCACCTGTAATAAAAACATTTTTTTTCATAGTAATTTAGAGTGATCCTTCAAAAGATATGTATAAAGTAATTATATGGGGAGTTAATTGTTTTAGATTTCTATTAAATTTATTTTCTTCTCCCTCTAAAATATTATTAAGCCCAAAAGAATACCGTAGTTCTGGGGAAAACTTAAAAAAAGGGTAATATATATCTATTCCTACTCCTACTTCTGTTGCTAAAAAAAAATCTTTTGTCTGCAGGCGGTCGGTAGTAGGGTCTTTTGTTTGCTTTCCTCTTGCTGCTATCATAGAAGTTATGCCACCAATAATATACATACGAGAGTTTTTCCTGCGGACGGACTTATATTTCAGAAAAAGAGGTATTTCAATATAGACATCTTCCAAAAGTGCTTCATATTTTCCTCCGTAGATATTTCTATAAGTAAGTTTGTTTTCGTAAATACCCACTATGATATGAACCCTAAAATCTAAATACTGCACTACTCTGAAATTGGCAATAAATCCTGTCTTAAAACCAGGCAGTATTTCAGGGATAATACTATGAATGGTATCTAAGGGATTGGTTATATTATCCGAATACCGATATGAATACTGGGATCCGTGTATCCCAATAGTAAAACCATAGTGAAGGTATCTACTATCATAATTAGGAAGATTTATGATTCCTTTTTGGGAGTATCCGTAGTAATTTTTGAGAAAAAGGGCGAGGAAAAAAATTATTTTATACCTACATATATTGTGCATATTCCGAATGTTAATTTTTTCATATATATTTTTTTAAAACCTATTGTATCTAAAAGGTGGATAAATTTCTCTCCGCTTACAAATTTACTCACCGAATCAAATAAGTAGCTATATGCTTTGGGGTCTTTTGAGATAGTTTTTCCAATCAATGGCATTATTTTAGAAAAATAAAAAGAGTATATCCATTGAAAAATGAATATACGTGGCTGTGAAAACTCTAATATCAATACAATCCCATTATTTTTGAGTACCCTGTACATTTCTTGGAGACCTTTTTCTAAGTTTTCAAAATTTCTCACTCCAAAAGCACAAGTCACTGCATCAAAAGTTCCGTTTTCAAAAGATAAGTTCTCCGAATCCCCTACTTCTAAGTGAATGATTTGTTCTAATTTTTTTTTTAGAATTTTCTGTTTTCCTAATGCAAGCATTTTATCAGAAATATCTATTCCAATAATCTTTTCAGGATAGAGTGATGCCATTTCTATTGCTAAGTCTCCGGTTCCCGTCGCAATGTCCAATATACTATTTCGAGCAGAATGCTTTTTGAGAATACCGACTACTGTTTTTCTCCAATATATATCTATCCACAAGCTTAATATATGGTTGAGCATATCATATCTTTTGCTAATGCTATTAAACATATATTTTACTTGTTCTTTTTTGCTGTCTTTTCGGTCTTTATACGGTAACATTTTATATAATTAATGGTGATAAATATTGTTTTTATTAGATATTTCTTTGAACTAAATAGAGAATTAATTTTTCCATGGATGTTTTATATTCTGAGTTTGGAAATAGTTCTAAAATATGCGAAGCATCTTGGTAGTAGGTATCTATAGCGTTTTGTGTATATTCAATTCCTTTCTGTTCTTTTACAAATTGTATGACTTCTTTTCTTTTATCAGAATCTTGGTTTTTATATTTTATGATGTGCAGTATCCTTTGTTGTTCTCCGTGTTTCGCATTTCTAAGGGCATAAATAAGAGGGAGAGTAATTTTTTTTTCTTTTATATCTATTTCTGTTGGTTTTCCAATAAAATTTGTCGTTTGATAATCAAATATATCATCTTTTAATTGAAAAATAACCCCAATTTTCTCTCCTAACAATTTTATTTGAGCGATCATATCGGGAGATGCTTTGGCAGAAACAGCTCCTATTTCACAACAGGCGATGAGAAGAGTAGCAGTTTTTTTTTTTATTATATTATAATATATTTCTTCTGTAATATCTAAGGTTTTTGTCTTTTCTACTTGCAATAACTCTCCTTCACTCATCTCTTTTACCGCAAAAGAAATTATTTCTAATAAATCATAATCCTTATGTTCCAAAGATAATAGGAGACCTCGAGAGAGAAGGAAATCCCCGACTAAAACAGCTATCTTATTTTTCCAAAGAGCATTCACAGAGAAAAAACCTCGCCGATACTGGGAATCATCTACCACATCATCGTGAACAAGTGTCGCCGTATGTAATAGTTCTATCAATGCCGCTCCTCGCAAAGAAACGGAATCTATTTTTCCACACAGCCCCGCACTTAAAAAAACAAGAATTGGTCTTATTTGTTTTCCCTTTCTTTTTAGAATATATCCCGTTATCGTATCTAATAAAAAGATATTACTCTTTTGAATATTTTTAAATGCTCTATCAAATTGTTCTAATTCTTGCTCAATAGGTCTTTTTATTTCTTGTAAATCCATCTTTCTAAAATGTTTATTTTTTCTCTTTTTTATTCAATAATAATACTTTCTCTCACAACAGAACTCGTACCAAAATACCCAAGTACTTTCTCATTGTTTTGGTGTTGCATATTACGTGGTATGTCTTTGGCTGTATTGAGTATCTGCCAATTAAAAGAAGTAATATCTTTGAGATTCTTAAAAAAAGTATAGGTTTGAAAAGAAAGAGAATGAACCGTTATTTCAACCGTATCTTTTTTTTGAAAAACATAATCAGTAAGGATATGTTCATGATCCTTACGGTCAAAATATGTATCATAAAAAAGAGTTATCATTTCTTTTTTATAAGGAATAGTATTTTTTTTGACAGTAATCCTATAAAAACTATCTTTTTCATCTCTATCAAAAATATATATCTTCACAAAATACCCAGTTGTAGATGTAAAAATGCCATTGTTTATATCTTCTACGTATTCATAACTTACGCTATCAATAATAATCGGATCGGGGATTCGCTGGTAAGAAGAAAGTATTCTCGAAGTATTTTCCATTTCTACAACTAACTGATACTCATTGTGAGAATTGGATTCAAAGGTATTGCTATCCGTTTTGTAATTGCCATTTTTGGTATAAAAAAGTGGAATTTTTTGTTGATTGTCTGTAAAGAGATACACAGAAGCATTGGAAACAAAAGGAATCCCCGTATTGACAAAAAGAGGTGTAGTTTTAGAAATATTTATGGTGAAAGGAACATTTTTTTCATCAGTAATAAACCCATAGACCACATAATAGGAGGTATTATTTTGACTAATCTCCTCTATAACCACGGAAGTTTCACAAGCAGATGCTACAATACTGAGAAAGACGATAGAAATGAAAAAACGCATTTGATTATTAATGGATTATAAAAACACAAAAATATAAAAATACAAAATACTATTAATTTCTTCTGTTACTCTCAAAAAACGATGATAATATCATTTTATTTCATCAATATCTTCTATTAAATATCTATTTCGTAAACAAAATTAAATTTTACGAATCCCTCCTCATAAACAATTCTTCTTACTCAAAAATATAATAAAATTTCATCGCTTTATTTTTTAAAAGTGTTCTAATAAACTTTTTCAAGATAATCTTTGCGTAAGGGAAGTTAGTTATTTGCCAAAAGGTCTTAATTATTTGCAAATAATGTCTCCTTTTTGAAAATGGATTAAAAAATATGCGGGAATTTTGAATTGCCATCCTTTTTTTATGGTGATTTCCATATTTACCCACTCAAATGTTTGGATAATCTAAAAAAATTCTTTCTATTCTCAAAAAATAATATATTGCAAAAAACGGGGGTGCTCCTATACGAGCTGAGATCATACCCTTTGAACCTGAAGTAGCTAATACTACCGTAGGAAGATAAGAAGTAAAATAAATACTCCTCCGTATTTTTTATAAAATTTACTTTTTACCAAAAATACAAATGAACAAATATATATTTCTTCTACTCTCTTTATATTCTCATACTCTCTACGCTTCTATAAAAAACAATAATCCCACAGATACTCTGAAAGAAGTGCTACTGAGTGATGAAGTCGTTATCTACTCTACCCGGTCAAAAGACAAAACTCCTATGACTTTCTCTCTCATAACGAACAAAGAAATAGAAACATTAAACACAGGGATAGATATACCGATTCTTCTCCAATTTGCACCATCTATAGTTTCCACATCAGATGCAGGTATAGGAATAGGATATACAGGAATCCGTATTCGCGGAAGTGATAATACCCGAATAAATGTTACTATAAACAATATTCCTCTCAATGATTCTGAATCGCATGGTGTATTTTGGGTGAATACTCCCGACCTTATATCCTCTATAGAAAATATACAAATCCAAAGAGGAGTCGGCAGCTCCACCAATGGTGCGGGAGCATTTGGGGGAACCATAAATTTACAAACAAACCTCTTTACTCAAAAAAACTCTGTAGAAGTGAGTAATTCCATAGGATCTTTTGCCTCCAGAAAGCATACTCTCATCTTAAATACAGGGAATATTTATCGTCACTGGAACTTTGAAACACGACTTTCTTCTATAGCATCCGATGGATATATAGACAGAGCATTCTCCAAACTGTATTCTTATTACGCTTCAGCGGGATATCGTAATAATAAACTTCTTATCAAAGCCGTTACATTTGGTGGAAAAGAAAATACTTACCAAGCATGGTGGGGAGTTCCCGAAGCACGACTCAAAAATGATACAGATGGGATACTCCAAGTAATACAGAATAATAATTATTCTCCATCCCAAACAGAAAATATACTTCACAGTGGAAGAACTTTTAACTATTACCTTTATAAAAATCAAACAGATAATTACCAACAAAATCATTACCAAAATCATACTTCATACCTATTCAACCCTTTTATAACCGCTCATATATCGCTTCATTACACATACGGAACGGGATATTATGAAGAATGGAAAGAAAACGAATACCTCCAAAAATACAATTTACAACTACAAGATACCTCCATAACCCACACAGATATTGTCCGCCAACGCTGGTTAGAAAATCACTTCTACGGAATCGTATATAACATTCAATATACAAAAAATAAATGGGATATAATCCTCGGCGGAGGAGCAAACCAATACAAAGGAACACATTTTGGAAAAGTTATATGGGCAAAGAACACTGGAAATAATGAAATAAATGCATTGTATTACCTCTCCCCTGCTCTCAAAAATGACCAAAATATCTATCTGAAAATACACTATAGCCCATGGAAAAAGTCCCTCTTATACTCCGACCTACAAATACGAAATATCTTTTACCTCACAGATGGTAGCACCAACGATGCAAAAAACATATCTGTAAAAAAAGAATATCTGTTTCTGAATCCCAAAATAGGAATCACTATTACTCTCAATAATCAAAGTTCTTTGTATACCTCATTCAGTGTCGCACAGAGAGAACCTATACGAAGTGACTTTTTATATGCAGATATAATTCCCAATTCCGAAAAACTCTACGACCTTGAAATAGGATATAAAATAAACTTCCAAAACTGGAAAAATGAAATAAACTTCTACTTTATGAACTATGAAAATCAACTCATAAACACAGGAGACATAAATGACGTAGGAGCAAACATAAGAACTAATACCCCTCAAAGCTATAGATTAGGAATAGAATACCAGGGGCAGTACTCTTTTCCAAAAAAATTCTTACTACAATACAACATAACCGCAAGTGTCAATAAAATAATTGCTTTCCAAGAAATTATTTTTGATTATGATAACTATACAAAAATAAAAAAAAAATTCACTCATACAGATATTTCCTTTTCCCCCTCGTGGATAGCATCATTCCAAGGCACCTATTATCCATTTAAGAATGCAGAAATACAAATCCTCTCCAAATTTGTAGGAAAACAATATTTAGATAATACCCAAAACGAAACCCGAAAAATTTCTCCTTACTTTGTGAATGACCTCAGAATGGGATACACTCTCTATTCTAAAAATATTCCATCTCTCTATATAGGACTCATCATACATAATATACTCAATACACAATACGAATCGAATGGATATACTTTTGGATATCGAACCGCAGGCAAACATATACAAGAAAATTATTATTACCCTCAAGCAGGAATCAATTTTTTTGCTACACTTTCTGTCAAATTTTAATTATTAACTATAAAAACAGAGTATTTTTCATAAAAAATGAATTTTTATGCATAAAAAAGCTTTTTTCTTTCAAAAAAACAAAAAAAAAACACTTTTTTAATAAAATATTTTTTATTTAAAAAAAAAATAGTAGTTTGCATTTTAATTTATATATAAGCAGTATGTAGTTAAAAATTTAAAAAAACATTTATCAATAGCTTTATTTACAAAAAAGGGAGGATACCAAAGTGGCCAACTGGGGCAGACTGTAAATCTGCTGGCGTATGTCTTCATAGGTTCGAATCCTATTCCTCCCACACAATAAAAATAATACTGCGGATGTAGCTCAGTGGTAGAGCGATGGCTTCCCAAGCCGTAGGTCGTGAGTTCAATCCTCGCTATCCGCTCAAAAATCTAACAATATATTTTTACAAACAATATGTTTTTACAAAGTTACAAATATATCAAAAACATTTATTCTGAGTGAACTCATTTTTTCATTGAAAAGAATATACTTTGTAATTAAATAATAACAATAAAGTTTCTACAAGCATGTGAGTGATTAAAAATTTAAACCACCATGAAAAAAGGATAGTAGATTTAATTTTTTCGAATTTTCTACCCTCTTGCAATAGTTTTTAAAGTTTGAATCTTTCCATGCGATCTTTCCACTCAGCAAAGCATACCTACTATTTCCCAATACTTGATTGTTTTGGCACTTATCTTTTTCTTACCTTGTCAATTGCCTCATCCAAGTATTTTATTAACTCTCTTAGCAAAATATAATAAAATTGCATACCTCTCACATTTAAAATGTTAGTAACCTTTACAATAAGGTATGCCTTTATTATTGTTATTACATACAAAAACCATTCATAACTTGTACCTCATTGTAATGGTATGAAAAAATATCTTCTTTGTCTTTTTTTTATTGTTAAGAGCTTCCCTATCAATGCACAACAAATAAGTGTTCTAAAACGTTTTTCTGTTGATTATTCTGTAGGATGTTATCCTCTCACCGTACATATAACCCCTCATTCCTCATCGTCTGTTTTGCAATATGTATATGAATCAGGAAGTATAACAATAGGACCTATAACCAATAAAAAATCTTATACATACCTTGTCCCTGGAAAATATAAAATTCTCCAAATAGAACAAACCTCCACCAATCCTATAGTGGATTCTATAATTATATCCGTTCATAAACCCACTACACCTCAAGTAAAACCTGTCTTATGCAAAGATTTTTTTATGAGTGTGTATATAGAAGATACTCTCTATGATTTTTATAGGGTGTATTATACTAAAACTGATTCCGTAGATGTGAGAGGATCTCATTTTGCAGCTCCTTATAATTTTCAATATGCTTCCCAATTAAATATAAGAGTAAAGGGAATGTACGCAGGCGGAAATAATGTATGCGGGGATACTACTTTTATTTTTAACACCCTCAATTCTTTTTTTTCTCCACAAATAAAGAATGCCGAAGTAGTGAATACAGGGATACATGATTCATTGATAGTGCATACTTCTATAAACCCTTTTATTTTCCATGAAATACAGATACAGTACAGAAATACTTCTTTTCAAACTATACCCTCCAAGCAAATCCAGAGTATATTTATTATTTCCAATATAGATTCTAAAACGGAATATTGTCTACGCATAAGAGCGTATGATTACTGTGAAGATTCTTTTTATTTATCCAATACTGTTTGTATTCCACAGGTTCAGGTATCTTTTTTAAACAAAAAAAATGAAATCACATTCCCTACCCCACAAAAAAAAATAACATCATTGCAATTATTGAGAAATGATTCTCTGCTTATTACTTCTTTTGATGTAAATGCAAATAGTATCTATTCCGATTCTCTCATTTCTTGTAATACGGCATACTGTTATAGAGTAAAATTTGTATACCCTGATTCTGCATATTCTCTTTCAAAAAAAACTTGTGGAATATCTCAAAAAATTCAAAAACTTCCCCCTATCAAAAAGCTATATTCTTCATTTGGGACAGATGGGTTAGCATTGCAATGGGATAAAATAGAAAGCAGAAATCCAATAACATATCATATTTTAGTAGATAAAAGTGATGGTATATTTACTCTTTTCAAAAAAACATTTCAGAACACAGAAGTTTTACGTGAATTTCTAAATTCCAGACAATCTCTTCGATTTTCCATTCAATACAGCGATAATTGTGACAATATATCTCCTCCAAGTAGTGCCAATGCCCCCGTAATTCTTACAGGAATAAAAACAGCAACAAACAAATATCTGATATATTGGAATAATTATTATCAATTTGATGAGGGAGAAAAAATGAAAACATTAGAATTTTTGGATGAGAAACTTCAAATTATTAAAGCAGAACCACTTTTTAACGAAAATACAAGAACGCTCAAAATAGACCCCGACCTGCAAAACCTTACTTCTATAAGAATACGAACAGAATCAAACGGAAATATTGCAGATACTACTTATTCAAACTATTTTTCTCTTGTTTATGAAACAGAAGTATTTATTCCTCATGCATTTACTCCTAATGATGACGGGTTAAATGATTATTTTTTAGTCGTTTTTCCTACCATGAAAGATTTTGAAATGACTATTTTTAATAGATGGGGAAATATAGTATTTCATTCTCGACAACAAGAAGTGGGGTGGGGAGGAACATTTCTACAACAACCCGCTCCACCAGGTGTTTATATATGTATTGTGAAAGGAAAAACTCAAAAAAACGAAATTATAGAACAAAGAAGTAATTTTTTATTGCTGAGAGATTGATATTTTGATAAAGATAACAAAAAAAATAGGCAGGATAACGGATCATCCCACCTATTTTCATAAAAAACTCACCTATAATTTAATTACTGATTTCCAACATCTTATCTAATTTTTCATGGATAACCGTTGTTTCTTCCTCTAACTTTTTACGAATTACTTTTTTCGCTTGCTCTTCGGCTAATTTTTTATTGTAAAACAAACGAACCTGCACTTCTGTATTCTGTCCTTTATTAGTATTTCTAATAAATTCACATTCTACTAATACTCGTCCTAATGTTTTAGAAATAATATTTTTAGATCCGGCTACTACTTTCGTAATAGATTCTCCTTCTTCGGGACTTAATTGTTGGTTAGCTAAAGATGCCTCTACTAATGCATTAATAGCTGTTTCTAACTGCCCCGCAAGCTCTATTTTGGCTACTTCCATCGCCTGAAGTTTTGCTCCTGTTTGACTTGTGCCAACTCCATTGCCCGCAGCCCATATCCATTTAGGAAACCCATTATCATCTCTTTGTGCTTGTTTTTCCCAAGCAGAAGCAAGCTGATTTTGAAGAGGTAAGCCTCCAGGTATGTTAGACCATCCATCACTTTCTAATTCCTTTGCCTCTTTTTTAACCGGCTTAGAAACTTTTAGATCTTTCTTACTCGGTCCCTGTTGAGCAAAAGATAATTCCCCTAATACAATAAAACTTAATACGAAAATTATTTTTTTGATAAGCATATTATAATAATTTAATATAATAAAAAAGTTCTTTGGTAGTAAAATGAGAGATATCGAACTTCATAATATTCTCTCACATTTTTTGAATAATTTTTTTACAAGATATATATATACTTTTGAATTATTATCATTCAAATTATATTTTGTAAATATATTCTTTTTTTAATAATTATAAGTTATAAGTTATAAATTATCTTTTGTAAAACTTAAAAAATAAAAAATAATATACCATAAAGTTATACAAAACTGAATAAAGTCATTTATAATTATTATAAGGCAGTTCTTATGTTCTTTTATAATCTTTATTTTTTATTGTTTACACAAAAATATCAAAATTTATTCCTATAAATTTTGATATTTATTTAGTAATTATAATAAATTGATATATTTTGCAATACAATAAATTTATTCATCGTAACTTTCATTATACTATAACAAATGTTTTATCTTATAATCATACTTATAATCATATTATCGGGAATTTTGGTTTTGCTTATTTTGGGGCAAAACTCAAAGGGAGGAGCTTCTCAAATGTTTGGTGGTAGTTCTGCAAATCAAATCTTTGGAGTAAAAAAAACAGGGGATTTTTTAGAACAAGCCACTTGGTTCTGTGCCATATCTATTATTGTTTTGACTATTGCTACTCGTTTTTTTTTGGACACTTCTAAAAAAGAAGAAGGGGTATTAAGTCCTAATATTCAAAAAGCACAAGAAACAACCATTCCCAATCAACAACCACCACAGTAAATACTCAAGAATACAGTATTTAATTATGAATCATGAATACCTTAATTATTTTCTCTGTTTTCAATAATAAGAGAAAGTTTTCATTCGTAATTTATGATTCATAATGTATATCCATCTTACCATATAATTATTTCAAATGAATCCATATATAAGTATATCACTCATTATTGTATACTTTGTTTTTCTCTACTTTTTAGCCCATATAGTTTCTAAAAACGCTACTAACGAAAGTTTTTTCACAGGAAATAAAAATTCACATTGGCTGCTTGTCTCTTTTGGAATGATAGGAACTTCTCTTTCAGGGGTCACTTTCGTATCTGTGCCAGGGACAGTAGCCCAAAATGGGTTTAGTTATATGCAAGTGGTATTTGGATACGTGGTAGGATATATAGTAATTGCGTTTGTCCTTACTCCTCTCTATTATAAGCTGAAAGTTGTCTCCATATATAATTATTTACAGATTCGTTTTGGAACCATTGCTTACAAAAGCGGAGCTATTTTTTTTATTATATCAAGGACTGTCGGTGCAACAGGGCGACTTTATTTGGTAATAAATGTCTTGCAGGTCTTTGTTGTAGAAGCAATAGGAATACCATTTTGGGCAACAACTTTAGTTATCATAGGAATGATACTGCTCTATACTTTTAGAGGTGGAGTAAAAACAATCGTATATACAGATGTATTACAAACAAGTTTTATGCTGGGGGGTCTTATTTTTTGTATATTTTTTCTTTTAAAAGTATTGAATATCAGTGTATATGAGAGTTTTTTACAATTAGCGGATGCCAATTATACCTTTCTTTATAATGACGATGTAAATAGTGAAAAATATTTTTGGAAAGAATTTATAGGGGGGGTTTTTATAGCAATAGCAATGACGGGCTTAGACCAAGAGATGATGCAAAAAAATATAAGTGTAAAAAATTTACATGATACACAAAAAAATATAATGCTACTCAGTATTATTATAGTATGTGTAAATTTTCTATTTCTTTTTTTGGGAGGACTATTATATATATATGCGAAACAAAATGGCTTACCTTTTATGGGAGATGATATATTTCCGAGTGTAGCAATCTATCATTTTCCTGCATTTCTTTCTTTTATTTTTATCATAGCATTGATTTCGGCACTTTTTCCCAGTGCTGATGGAGCATTAACCGCATTAACCTCTTCTTTTTGCGTGGATATATTGGAAGTACACAAAAAAAAATATTCCGAATCTCTTTTAAGTAAACAAAGAGTCCGAGTTCATTTTATTTTCGCTTGCATTTTTTTTCTTGCTGTTTTATTTTTTAAGTGGATGAACGATAAATCTATCGTGTATAAGATATTAGTATTAGCTGGATACACTTATGGACCGCTTTTAGGACTCTTTTCCTTTGGCATACTCACCAAAAGAAGTATTCCAAATACGTATATCGTTCCATTTTTTTGTATGGTATCGGTTGTATTTTCTTATTTTTTGAACATACTTATCCCCATTTTCACAAATGGTTTCCATATAGGAATAGAATTATTAATTTTAAATGGTATAATTACATTTTTATTACTTTTTGTAATAAGTAAAAAAAAATGAGTATATTTATCTTTTTTCACAGGCGTTTTATTTATAACTAAACAATAACAATATATTTTATGAACAAGATTATTTATATTTTTTGTGTATTTCTTTTGCTAACAGAAGCAAAAGCACAACTTTTAGTGGGTCCCAAGATAGGTTATAACTACTCTACAATGTTATTTGATTCTAAGGAATACACAGATAATTATACTATAAACGGGACACATGGATTTAACATCGGAGGAGTGGTAAATTATATAGCATCTAAACATTGGTCTCTGCATTCAGAAATTTTTTATTCTCAAAAAGGGAGAATAATAGAAAATAGGTCTGATAATGATTGGGTAAAGAATATTTCTCTCTTCCATTATTTAGATATACCTGTTCTTTTTAGATGTTCCTTTGATTTAGGGGAACAAAGATTCTACCTCAACGCAGGACCTCTCTTTAGTTTTTGGCTTGGCGGAAGTGGAAATTTATCTGCTATTGAACTGGGGAACCAAAGCATAGATTATGAATATGATTTTACCAAAACAGACAATCCAAAGTCCATTTTAGAAAATGTGATGGCTGTTCCTAATGCAAATCGATTTCAAATAGGAATAGATGCAGGGTTTGGCTTTGAATTTGAGGTGTTTAAAGAGAACTTGGTTCAGGTAGATTTTAGATATAGCTACGGAAATACGAATATAGGACAAGTAAAAGACAATACTATAGTGGGATTAGATAAATATAAAGAAAATTTTGGAGGTACAAATCAGGTGATATCTATATCAACGTCGTTTTTCTTCTTTCTTGATGTAAATAAAGCACTGAAACAAGGAAAAAGCACGGAACATATACGATAATATATTTTTTATGGTTATTTATTTTTTTGAGGTGATCTTTTTATTTTGCGATAACTTCGTGGTCTTGGCGGTATTAAGATCATTTTTTATTCATTATTAAAAATAATAGATTAAATAGTTACTACTATGAAAAAACTCCTCTTTTTTTTCTTTTTTCTCAATATATCTCACACAGGTGTGTGTGATAGTTTTCCTGATTCACTTTCTTCCCAATCTGTCATTCGTATTGTCACCTTTGGACCATCGGAAGAAGAACTGTATTTAGCATTTGGGCATAGTGCTGTTTGGGTAAAGGACAGTGTGCAAGGATTAGATATTGTTTTTCACTATGGTGTATTTGATTTTCAACAACCACATTTCTATTTGAACTTTGCCAGAGGAAAACTTCTCTATAAAATGGGGGTTAATTATTACCAAGATTTCAAAAACCACTACATTGGTGAAAATAGAAGCATCATATATCAAGAACTCAACCTCACGGGACCAGAAAAAAATAAACTCTACGCATCTCTTCTGCAAAATTATCTCCCTGAAAACAGAGAATACTATTACAATTATGTTACTAATAACTGCGCTACCAAAATAAGAGATGTATTGCATAGTGTTTTTCAGGATTCTCTTCAATTTACTTATCCTTTTATAAAAAAAGACATTTCTTTTAGAAAACTTATAGATATCTATCTACCACTATTCCCTTGGGGAGACTTAGGAATAGATGTTTCCCTTGGAAGCGGTATAGATCACATAATAACGGGATATGATTATATGTTTTTGCCCGATTATATTTTTGCAGCATTTGCAAAAGCAACTCTTTATTCCAAAGAAAATAAAAAAACACTTATATCTAAAACAGAATCTGTTTACACTCCCTTTATTAACAGAACAACCGTATATCCTATGTGGAAGCATCCTATAGTTGTTTTTGGAATTTTGGTAGTCATTATACATTGGATAAGTTTTTTAGAATACTTCTTTCAAAAAAGATATAGAGCAATAGATTTTGTAACCTTTCTCATACCAGGACTATTAGGCGTATATCTCTTTTTTTTAGCGTTTTTTACAGATCATACCTCACAATATAACTTTAACATGCTATGGGCTTGCCCTATATATATACCTGTAGCATTTTTTATGCTTCAAAAGCGAAACCTGCCTTGGCTACAATACGGTATGCTTCTCAATGGAGTGTTTCTATTTTGCATAACTCTCTTTGGATACTTCTTATTTCAAAAAATAGATATACTCCAAATGCCTTTTTTATTTCTTTTTATGATACGATCCTTTCTTTATTTTTTAAGATAGTGTATTATTTAGTATTGTAATTGTATAGTTTCACTACGTTAGTATATAAATAATATCATAAAAAAGATACAAACATTCTGCTTGTATCTTTTCAATATTATAAAGGAAAGAAAATGTGAGAGAGAGGACTTAATCTACTTTTTTGATAGAACCCGCACCCGATATTTCTACTGATAATCTTTCGGGAGAACCTTTGTATTTTATAACTCCTGCTCCGGAACAATCCCCTTTCAATTCTTTTCTCGCCACTACATAAATAGAGCATGCACCCGAAGATTCTATAGAAGTAATGTCACATTCTAAATCCAATGCCTCGTAAGACCCTGCACCCGAAGCATCTACAGATTGCTTGGATGCTTTCCCTGACAGAACAAGAGTAGAAGCACCTGACATATCTACTTTCAAATTTTCACATTCCACAGATAAAGTAATATCACCCGCACCGCTTACATCTAATTTCATATTTTTAGATTGTAAAAGCGACTCTCCTTTTACCGTAGAAGCACCTGACATATCAAGAAAATCCATTTCTTCGCTATACTCTACCAACATTTTTATGGTAG
Source organism: Chitinophagaceae bacterium (assembly GCA_030053935.1). Taxonomy (NCBI): domain Bacteria; kingdom Pseudomonadati; phylum Bacteroidota; class Chitinophagia; order Chitinophagales; family Chitinophagaceae; species Chitinophagaceae bacterium. The sequence continues at coordinate 65 of JASGCU010000055.1, read as the reverse complement.
TATTACTACTGATTTTCTTTTTTATATCTATGGTGAGTATTCCATTCTCTACCTCTGTTTTAATT
>JASGCU010000054.1:9350-16538 GCA_030053935.1 Chitinophagaceae bacterium | reverse complement strand
AAAGTACATATATTTTATATGATTTTCAAATATTTAATTTTTAGAACTCCCCTTAATAAAATTTCACTGAAAACTTTTTGGTCAGCCCTAAAGTGACAAAATGACACTTTTATTTCTTTGGTATAAAAATTGCTTTTTAAAATAATAAACATATTTTCTCATCATTCATTATAAACTTATGTCAATAATAGTAAAAAATCTTACAAAAAAATACGGGGAACAAAAGGCAGTCAATAATATTTCCTTTGAAGTAAATACAGGAGAAATCGTTGGCTTTTTAGGTCCAAATGGTGCAGGCAAGAGTACCACAATGAAAATAATTACTTGCTACTTGGGAGCAACTAGTGGAGACGTAAAATTAGATAATTATAGTATAAAAACAGATGCTCAAGAGATAAAAAAAAGAATTGGGTATCTCCCTGAAAACAACCCACTCTATGGAGATATGGCTATCATAGATTACTTGTGGTTTTGTGCAGAAATACAAGGCGTGCAAAAGTCACTCATTCCTCAACGTATATCCGAAATGATAGATGTATGCGGATTAGAAAGAGAAAGACACAAAAAAATAGGGGAACTTTCCAAAGGATACAGACAAAGAGTGGGATTAGCACAGGCAATGATACATAATCCCGAAGTTCTTGTCCTTGATGAACCCACTACGGGACTAGATCCAAATCAAATTATAGAAATTCGTAATCTCATAAAGGACTTAGGAAAAGAAAAAACAGTTATCCTCAGCTCTCATATCTTATCAGAGGTAGAAGCTACTTGTGATAGAATACTTATCATCAATAAAGGGAGAATTGTAGCCGATGGAACAGCCGAATCACTCAGAGGTAAGGCACAAGCAAAAGAAATTTTAACAGTAGAAATAGAAGGCAGTGAAGTAGAAGAAACACTGCGATCTCTACCTACCATAGAATCAGTAAGTCGTGTTCCTAATAAACAAAATACGTATATAATACAAAGTAAATCCGTAGAAAATTCTTCTCGTAAAGCAATATTTGATGCATGTATTAGTAAAAATTGGAATCTTTTAGGAATGACAGCGCAAGAAACAAAGTTAGAAGACGTATTTAGAGAGGTAACCAACGAAAAATAAATATTAACTTAACAATAAATAAAAACAATTATGCAAAAAATTTGGGTAATAACACGCCGAGAGATAAACTCTTATTTTGATTCTCTGATGGCATATATAATGATAATCATATTTTTAGTAATGTCGGGCATATTTACCTGGCTTTTGGGAACAAATATATTCTTTCAAGGGCAGGCAAGCTTACAGATATTCTTTGGCATCTCTTTTTGGACGCTTTTTTTCTTCATTCCCGCAATAACCATGAGAACTTTAGCCGAAGAAAATAAAACAGGAACAATAGAACTCCTCTCTACCAAAGCAATAAGCGATTGGGACATCATACTAGGAAAGTTTCTCGCATGTTTTTTATTAGTAAGCATCGCTCTTTTATGCACCCTCCCCTACTATTTTACTATTTCTCAATTAGGAAACGCAGACCATGGGGGAATTATAGGAGGTTATTTGGGACTATTAATGCTTTCCGCATCATACATCAGCGTAGGAATATTTTCCAGTAGCACTACCAACAATCAAATAATAGCATTTTTAATAGCACTCATAATAAATGTATTCTTCCAGTTAATATTTGACTTTATAGCACAGATTTTCACAGGAAGCATAGGAGCCTTTTTTAATTACATGAGCTTAAGAACGCATTTTGAATCTCTCTCGCGAGGAGTAATAGACTCTCGAGATATAATATATTTTGCTTCTATCATATCATTAGGACTATTACTATCCCAAGTAATGCTCTCCAAAAGAAATTGGCAATCATAAACCTTTCATTAATTATATATCTCACTTTTAACATACAAATAAATGAAAACAAAAAACATATTCACACAATTAGGAGTAGCTATAGGTATTCTTTTTATTCTCAACCTTATATCTACAAAACTTTATTTTAGATTGGACTTCACAGAAGACCAAAGATATACTTTGAGCAAAGCAACAAAGAACATTATAACCGAACTCAAAGACGTGGTAACTATAAAAGCATACTTTTCGCAGGACCTTCCGCCTCAAATAGCTGCTACCAAACAAGATTTCAACGACCTTCTCATAGAATTTGAAAAAAGATCAAATGGAAATATCGTATACGAATTTATTAATCCAAATGAAAACGAAGAAACAGAAAAAAAAGCACAACAAAGCGGTATAAATCCCCTCTTTGTGAACGTCACAGAAAGAGACCAAGTAAAACAAATCAGAGCATATATGGGGGCAGTGATCCAATCAGGCAATAAAACAGAGATTATACCCGTAATCCAACCAGGATCCGCAATGGAATACGCTCTTACTACCTCACTAAAAAAAATATCCATAGAACAAAAAGCAAAAGTAGGATTTATACAAGGACATAAAGAATCCCCAATAGAACATCTGCAACAACTTACCAACCAACTATCCGTTCTCTACACCGTAGAACCTATCAATTTGCCAACTACCCCCATAATAGATAATAATTATAAAGCCCTTGTGTGGATAAACCCCGAAGATTCTATTTCTGCAGACGACTTTTCTAAAATAAATAACTATCTCAACACAGGAAAAGGCATCTTTATTGCTTATGCGAACATAAAAGGAAATCTCCAAACAGGAGAACTCAGCCCCGCAAAAGAAATAGGAATGGAAACATGGCTCGCAGGATTAGGAATCCAAATAGGAAAAGAGTTTTTAATAGATGCTAGCTGCGCTCCTATAACAGTACAACAAAGACAAGGAAATTTCGTATTCAACTCCCAAGTACAATTCCCCTATTTTCCTATCATTAAAAACTTTGCAAACCATTCTATTAGCAAAGGATTAGAATCAATAGTCCTTCCTTTTGCAAGTGCTATCAATATCACACGACTCACATCCGATAGCGCCCTGAAAAGCACCAATCTTTTACTTACCTCTGAAAATACAGGTCTGATACCTACTCCTAATTATGTAGATATTCAAAAACAATGGACAGAAGAGGACTTTAAAGCAGGAAAACAAGCAGTAGCTATTGCTCTTTCAGGAAAAATATTGACTCATCCAAACTCAAAAATAGTAATAGCATCCAATGGTATATTTGCAGTGAGCGGCGACCCGAATCAACAACAACAAATAAACCCTGATAATGTAAATTTTACCAGCAACTCTATTGATTGGATAGCCGATGATACAGGACTTATAGATTTAAGAACCAAAGGTGTTACTAACAGACCCTTAGATAAAATAGAAGAAGCAACAAAAAATATAATTAAATACTCTAATGTACTAGCGCCTATAATACTTTTGCTCATCTATGGATTTATTCGTAAACAAAGGAACGTAATGAAACGAGAAAAATGGACATCAGGGCAATATTAATCTTTTATTTCATATAAACACTCAATAAAGATGCTTAAAAATAATAAAACACTCACATTCTTAACCATAGTATTAGCAACACTTATTATTATTTATATTTTGGTAGATATATTTGGAGATAAAACAAAAAGCAAAGGACTAAGAGCTGTATTAGTAACAATAGATACAGCAGAAATTACCAAAATCCAAGTAACTACCACAGGAAAAAAAACAATCCTTTTAAAAAAAGAAAACAAATGGTTCATAGAACTTTCCACAGGAAAAACAATACCCGCAGAAAAAGGATCTATTCTCAACCTTTTCAATACCTTAAAAACAATAGAACCAAGCAGACTAATCTCCCGAGATAAAATAAAATGGGCAGAATATCAAGTAGATTCCGTAGGAAAAAGAATAGAAATATTCGAAGACAATGATAAAACAGCAGACCTTGTCATAGGAAAATTTAATATGGAAGGACAAAATAACTATAACACCAATGTCAGAGTTTTCGATGAAACAGAGGTGTATGCGGTAAATAATTTCTTCAGTTTTTCCATTAGTGATGATCCATCGGAATATAGAAATCAAGTAGTAGTGAACTGTAATAAAGATTCTCTATTAGAAATAAACTTTCAATACCCTGACTCCAGCTTTGTTCTGAAAAAACAAAATCAAAAATGGTGGATAGATACAGAAACCGTAGATTCAACAGCCATAGAAACCTACTTACAGAGCATTGCTTATAATACTAATAAGAATTTTGAAAATCAATTTCAAAAACAAACCGATGCCCCATTCCGTATACAGATAAAACTAAGAGGACAAGCCCCCATTACCATAGAAGCACATCAGAATCCTGCGGGACAATACATAATAAACTCCACTGCTAATCCCGAAGCATTCTTTTTAGATGAAGCTCTTACAAATAACCTCTTGAAAGGAAAAACATTTTTTACAAAAAAATCATAACCCTCTCAAATTCATTTGGTATATTGCTTTTCATCTTTCAAATTTCACAAAAAACACAAAGGTTTTTATAGTTTCATAGCAAATACTCAAGAGCTATAACTACCTTTGTGTTTTTCTTTTTGTAATTTTGTGCAATATACATTAATATGGTTAAATCCATCTATTGATATATACATCCCTGACAGGGCTAAATAATCAAAAAAAAAAATATAATAATAATAAAAATTATCTAAACAGGTATGAAAACGAACAATAAACAATGGCTTCTTTTTTTCAAACAGATATAGAAAGAATAAAAGGAGTAGGACCCGCTAAAGCAGCTATTCTCAAAAAAGAAGTTTCGCTTTTTGTCTTCGCTGATATGATTCAATACTATCCTTTTCGGTATGAAGATAGAACTCATTTCTATAAAATAAATGAAATAGATGAAGAATATGAATCTGTACAAGTTATTGGAACTATAGCTCACATAGAATTAGCAGGAGATAACCATAGAATGCGACTCATAGCAAAACTAAAAGACGAAACAGGACAATTAGAATTGATATGGTTTCAAGGGGTCAATTGGCTCCTGAAAACTCTCCAAAAAGGTGCCAAATATGTTGTCTATGGAAAACCAAATGCTTTTAATAATTCCATCAATATCTTACATCCCGAGATAGAAATTCTTACCGAAAGAAATTCCAAAGGCGGATTTATGCACCCCGTGTACCATTCTACCGAAGTAATGAAAAAATGGTCTTTGGACAGCAAAGGAATTGCAAAAATACAACAAACCCTCCTCCCTTTAGTAATACCCCATATACAAGAAAATTTACCCGCTTACATCCTCACAGAACAAAAACTTATCCCCAAATCTACTGCTCTCAAAAATATCCACTTTCCCGAAAGTGATGACTCCCTTCTTGCTGCTAAAAAACGACTCAAATTTGAAGAACTCTTCTATTTACAACTAAAACTCATCGCTTTAAAAAATAATAGAAAACAAAAATCAAAGGGATTCCTATTTGGTAAAACAGAACTCTTAACAAAATTTTATAAAGAGCATATTCCCTTCGAACTCACCAATGCACAAAAAAGAGTGATTAAAGAAATTTTTGCTGACTTGAAATCAGGAAAACAAATGAATCGCCTCCTGCAAGGAGATGTAGGAAGCGGTAAAACAATAGTTGCCTTTATTATTATTTTAATAGCTTTAGATAATGGATATCAGACAGCTATAATGGCACCTACAGAAATTCTGACAGAACAACATTTTAGAGAAATTGGTAAATTCAGCGAACTTTTGGGAATCAAAATCGCAAAACTTACCAGCTCCACAAAAAAAAAAGAAAAAAAAGAAATTCTAAAAACCCTCGCCACAGGAGAACTCCAGATTATTGTAGGAACGCACGCATTGATAGAAGAGAGCGTGGTATTTCAAAAACTCGGTATGATTATTATAGATGAGCAACACCGATTTGGAGTAGAACAAAGAGCAAAACTCTGGAAAAAAAGTCACGAACTTGCTCCACACGTATTAGTAATGACAGCAACCCCCATCCCGAGAACACTTGCGATGACTGTATATGGAGATTTAGATATATCTACCATAGATGAACTGCCCGCAGGCAGAAAAAATATCAAAACTCATTACCAATCTGATGCCAATCGACTACGTGTTTTTGGGTTTATCAAAGAACAAATAAAACAAGGAAGACAGGCATTTATCGTTTATCCACTCATAGAAGAATCAGAAAAAGTAGACCTCAAATATCTTATGGACGGATACGAAAGTATTACCCGTGCTTTTCCCGAATACTTTATTGGAATACTACACGGAAAAATGACATCCGAAGCAAAAGAACTGGAAATGATGCGATTCTTAAAAAATGAAACACAAATAATGGTGGCTACCACCGTTATAGAAGTAGGAATCGACATACCCAACGCCACTATTATGGTTATAGAAAATGCAGAAAGATTTGGACTATCTCAATTACATCAATTGAGAGGAAGAGTCGGAAGAGCAGAACATCAATCATTTTGCATCCTGATGGCAGGAACAAAAGTAACAAAAGAAGGAAGAGAACGCTTAGAAACAATGGTAAGAACCAACGATGGATTCGAAATAGCAAGAGTAGACCTCAAACTAAGGGGACCAGGAGACATTATGGGAACAAAACAAAGCGGAATATTAGACCTTATGATTGCAGACTTGAACGAAGATGCTCCTCTTTTACAAAAATGCAGAGAATGTGCTGAACAAATAATCCACGAAGACCCCGAATTCCTCCTGCAAAAGAACGAAGTTATCAAAAAACATATCCTTGCATTGGACACACAAAGCAATAATTGGAGTAAAATTAGCTAATATTTTTTAATTGCTTCAAAGGTTTAAAACTTTGAAAACGCTTTTTTTATGTTTTTTAATAAATAAGTCCAAGGATTTTAACGTTTTTTTTATACTATTGGAACATTCTTTCCCATCATTCGAATGGTTTTTCTCGTAGAATTAAGGGTTGTTAGCTTATACGGCTATCAAAATGCTATGTCTATCTCTATAGTTTCTCTTCATCTCTCACAAAACTTCATGTTTTATTTGATATATATTTTTTTTTGAAAGGTTCACTGTATGCGCTTATTGGGATAATATTCTTTGTTTTTATTTACTCTTTTGATAATGTATTTTGAATGTGTAGTACGGATTCTGGTGTTATGGAGAAGTCCTCGGCTATTTCTTCTATAGATAGTTTTCCTCTTTTGAGAGCATTTATGATTTGTTGTGTTTTTTCTTTTTGTGTTTCTTCTATTGCTTGTTGTTCTCTTTC
>JASGCU010000054.1:0-9250 GCA_030053935.1 Chitinophagaceae bacterium | reverse complement strand
ATTGCTTGTTGTTCTCTTTCTATTGCTTGTTGTTTTTCTTGTTCCGATTTTTTTAAGATTTCTTCTGCTCTTTTTTGAAGAATTATTTTATAAGGTCCTGAGGGCATCCGATACGAAAAAACAGCTTCTAAGGAAACATAAAATCCTTCTATTGCAACACTCTCAATCGTATCTTTTTCAAAGTATGTTTTGTGAAGAACATATTTTTTTGTTTCTTTATCTATAACATATTGTTGTATAGTTTGTTTGTCTGTGTCTACTATCCAATATTCTTGGACTTGGCTTTTCTCGTAGTTATTTTTTTTTAATGTTCGGTCTCTTCCTTTCGTGCTGGGAGATAATACCTCCGCTATAAAATGAGGAATAGGATGTACTAAGGTTTTTTTTTCAATATTTACGGTTTCGTTCCAGTAAACTACATCTGGCTCGAAGACGTTGTATCCAAATATAATGGCTGCTTTTTCTGATTGTACCATTCCTTTTCCTGTGGTTCCAATATGTTCATGGATATACATCTCTATGTTTTTGCGAACCACGGTATGAAACGCAACAGCAGGTGAGTGCATAATTGTTTCCCCTGCTATATACTCACTTTTTTGGTCTGCACGATTTTGTTTTAAAAATCTCTTCATCCCTTCTTTTTTTTCTAAGTCAGTCGGTTTTCTTTTGGTTCTTACCGATGCATCTTGAATAAGAGAATCCAATTCCTCTCTTTTTATTTTTTGTATAGACATTTTCTTAATATGTTAACTTTCTTTATTGGTCTGTTAATAAGATTTTATAAAAACTCAATTAATAAAAAAATAACACGTTTTTTGAACTTTTACCATTCTGCTCTATAAACAAATGTACTTTTTATTTATCTTTTGAGATAAAAAGCGGATTTATACTTCATTATTTTTATACACGAGTAGTGTATCGTCAAAGATAGAATCGTTCTGTATAATATCACCATTCAGAGAAGGAGCAGCTACTCCTATGTCCATTTTTTGAGAGCAGTAAAATACTCGTGCTTCATCCCATATATTTTTATGAATAAATTTGGAAAGGGTTTTACTTCCTCCTTCTACTAAAACTGATTGTATGTGGAGGGTGTGTAATGTTTTTAAAAGATTCTCTATAAAATACTCTTTTTCTAAACGAATCCAACGGCAGTTTTTTATTTCTTTTTCTATAATGCTATTAAAAATGAGAGTATTTGCATCTGTATTAAAGATGTGAATATTGGCATCGGATAGTGCATTGTATTCGTCTAAAACAATGCGTGTAGGATTTCTGCCTTCCCAATCTCTTGCGGTTAAGAGAGGGTTATCATAGAGGGCAGTGTTGTATCCGACTAAAACAGCGTCTTCTTCCGTTCTCCATTTATGCACTATTTTGCGAGAATATTTATTACTTATCCATTGGGAGCGAAAATTTTTATCAGCAATAGATCCATTGAAGGTTTGAGCCCATTTGAGTATAATATAGGGTCTTTGTTTGTTGAAAAAAGTAAAAAATCTTCTGTTCATCCATTTGGCTTCTTTTTCTAAACAGTTCATTTCTATTTCTATACCTGCGTCTTTGAGTTTTTGGATTCCTCTTCCGTTTATTAATGGATTCGGATCAAGAGAGGCAATGAGTACTTTTTTGACTTTTTTCTGTATTAAGAAGTCAGTACAGGGTGGTGTCTTACCAAAATGGGAGCAGGGTTCTAAAGTAACAAAAACAGTGCTGCCTTCTGCATCTATATTTTTGAGAGCGTTTACTTCGGCGTGAGATTCTCCGTATACTTTGTGCCATCCTTCTCCTATAATTTTGTCATCTTTCATCACCACACACCCTACAAGTGGGTTTGGGCTTACTTTTCCCAAACCTAACTCTGCTAATTGAATGCCTCTGATCATTATTTTTTCAAAATCGTTCATATATTTGTAACCTATACATTGTTTTTTTATGGTTAATAAAAATAAAATGAGATAATTTTTCTCTTAAAACACTCTGTTTTAAGTATTATTTGGGAGTTTGTATTAAAATGTTTATTTTTTTATTTTTTTTAAATACTGAAAGATATACAGAAGGTTTTTCTTTGAAATTCTTCCACAAATGGAATTTTATCCATTATAATAAATACAATAGTAAGTAAAGTAAAGGGTAAAGATGAAGAAAATTTATAAACAATTAGTGATATTTATCAAGAATGATGTAAAGTTGTTGTATGTTCTTTGGTTATTTTTGTTTGTAGGGGGTATTATTTTTACATCGTATTATTTAAATTTTTATAATATCCTTATTTCTTACAGAAGAAAAGGTATATATCCTTTTCTTATTTTTGTTTTCTATGGTATTACATATCTGTATGCCCTTATTGGCTACGCTTTCTTGTATAAAAAATGGGATATTTTTGTTCAAAAGAAACTTTATTTTGCTATGATAGCGGTATTGCTTTCTATTACTCTCAATAGAAGTGTGTATGTAGACCAAGTGTTAGTAGAAAAGAATGTTCCTTACCCATTTATGGCTTATGTATTCAGAATTACCACTCAGTTTTCGGGTATTATCTATTATTTTGTTCCTCTTTATATATATTGGTATATTTTTGATAGAAAAAAGCATCCATTATATGGCTTTCATTATCAAAAAAATGTTTGGAAAACCTATATTTTATTATTAATATGTATGATACCACTTTTAGCGGCGGCTTCTTTCACATCAAGTTTTTTAAGAATGTATCCTCTTTACAAAGATTATGGGTTTAGTGAGGCAGTAAACATACCTGAGTGGGTAAGTGTTTCTGTATTTGAGTTTTTGTATGCTTCGGGTTTTGTGATGGTGGAGTTTGTTTTTAGGGGATTTCTCATATTAGCAATGCAAGAAGTATTAGGTATTCATGGTGTTTTACCTATGGCGACTATTTACTGTGTATTTCACATGGGTAAACCTCTTGTGGAGTTTATTAGCTCCTTTTTTGGAGGGACTCTCTTAGGAGTAGTAACCTACCATTCTAAATCTATTTATGGTGGGATATTTGTTCATATAGGAATAGCACTTTTGATGGAATTATTTGCGTTTTTACAGAAAACATACCTTCACCTTATTCAATAATATGGTAATATCACATATAGTATCTGTAGATGAAAACAATGTTATAGGAAATGAGAATAAGATTCCATGGAATATTCCAAACGATAGAGTTTATTTTAAGAATAAAACAATAGGGCATCATATTCTCATGGGGAGGAAAACTTACGATTCTATAGGAAAAGTATTGCCAAAACGTACTTCTCTTATTGTAAGTAGCCAAAAAAATCTGATAATTCCGGATACTTTTGTTTTTAATAGTGTAGAAAGTGCGGTTTCTTTTGCAAAAAAAAACAATGAAACAGACCTTTTTATTATAGGAGGAAGTGAAATATACAATCTCACAGAGCATATTATTGATACCATATACCTCACTAAAGTACACCATACTTTTATTGGGGATGTAAAATATGATATAGAAATTGGGTTGTGGAAAGAAATAAAAAAATGCTTTGTAAAAAGAGATGAGAAAAACCCATATGACCATTCTTTTATAGAATTAGTAAGAAAAAAATAAGCATTCCCTGTCCAAAAAGAAAAATACTTTTACCATAAAAAAAAATTATTATATTTTTTCTTTCACTACAAATACAAGAGATATAATTATAAACACAAAAAAATGAAAAAAAAAAATATTACTATTATTGATATAGCAAAAGAAATCAATGTATCCCCTTCTACTGTTTCCCGTGCTTTAAACCAAAATTCTAAAATAAGTCAAGAAACTATAGATTTAGTAAAGAAAAAAGCGGAAGAACTGAACTATACTCCTAATCTGATAGCACGAGGATTGAGAGAAAATAAAACAAACACTATTGGTGTTATTATTCCCGAAGTAGTTCATTTTTTCTTTTCTTCCGTTCTAAGTGGTATAGAAGAAGTAACTAAAAAATACAAGTATAATGTCATTCTCACACAATCTCAAGAGATGTTTGAAAAAGAAGTTTTAAATGTAAATACTCTTTTATCAAGTCATGTAGATGGTTTTCTTATTTCTATGGCATGGCATACTCTCAAAACACATCATTTTGAAAACATACTCAAAAAAAATATTCCTCTTGTCTTTTTTGACAGAGTATGTGAAAGCATTGAAACTCATAAAGTGATAACAGATGATAGAAAAGGAGCCTATGAAGCGACAAAACATCTTATAGGGCAGGGGTGTAAAAGTATTGTTCACCTCACCAGCTCGGATAATCTCAACGTTTCCATAATGAGAAGAAATGGGTATATAGATGCTCTCAAAGAATACAATATTCCTATAAGAGAGGATCTTATAATTGCGGGAAAAGGGGAACCATTTACAGATGGGGAGGAACAAATACAAGTATTAATAGATAGAAAAATACATTTTGATGGTATATTTGCTCATAATGATCTGACAGCACTTGGGGCAATGGGGGTATTAAAGCAAAAAAACATAAAAATCCCTGAAGAAGTAGCAGTAGTGGGATATAGTGATTGGCAATTATCATCTTTTGTAGAACCATCTCTGAGTTCAGTTTCCCAAAATGGATTTGAAATGGGAAAGAAGTCCGCAGAAATTTTAATACAACAAATTAAAAAACCTACTTTTTTTAATCCTATTACAGAAGTAATACATACACAATTGATGATACGAAAATCATCTCAAAAAAATAACTAAAAAAAATACAATGAATCATCATTCATCTCATCCAAAATTTGAAGTAATATACGGAACAAGACCTATTTTAGAGGCAGTGAGAGCGGGAAAACAAATAGATAGAGTGCTTATCCAACATAATATAAAAAATGAGCAAATAACTAATCTGATAAAAGAATTAGTGTTTCAAGGCATTGTTTTTCAGAGAGTCTCAGTTGAAAAATTTTTGAGCGTAAAGGATAAAAATCACCAGGGGGTAATGGCTTTTGTCTCCCCTATCGTTTTTGCGGATATACATAGGATTGTTTCTTTTCTCTTTAACGAGGGGAAAGATGGTCTTTTTTTACTATTAGATAGTATAACAGATGTTCGTAATTTTGGAGCAATAGTAAGAACAGCGGAAGCAGCGGGAGTAGATGCTATCATTATTCCTGATAAAGGGTCAGCTCAGATAAGTGAAGATGCAATGAAAACATCAGCTGGAGCTTTGAATTATATTCAGATTTGCAGGGTTTCAGATGTATCAGATACTGTTTTATATCTAAAAGAATCAGGGTTTCAGATTGTTGCTTGCACAGAAATAGCGGATAAATATTTTTATGAAGCATCTTTTGTGCAGCCTACTGTTATTATTTTAGGAGCAGAAGATACGGGTATTTCGGGAAAAATACTTTCTCAAGCATCAGAGCAAATAAAAATAAATATGCTTGGGAAAATAGAGTCACTGAATGTTTCTGTTGCGGCAGGTGTTATTTTATATGAGTGCCTTCGGCAAAGAATCACAAACACTATTCCTATTCGGAAGCGTTAAAAAAAAAAAAATAAACATTAATTAAGTACTTTTTTATGCTTTTGGTCCTGCATGTACGAGTCGTTTTCCCTCTTCTGTATCGGTATATTGTTTAAAATTTTCTCTATATTTGAGAGAAAGATTTTTGGCTCTTTTTTCCCATTCTTTTTTATCTGTGTAGGTATTTCGTGGGTCTAATATCTCTGTTTCTACATTTGGAAGAGAGTTAGGAATAGTAAGGTTCAGAAAGGGAATGTGAGAGGTTTCTGCCCTTTCTATACTTCCGTCTATGATAGCATCAATAATAGCACGGGTATTTTTAAGAGAGATTCTTTTGCCCGTTCCGTTCCATCCCGTATTTACAAGATACGCTTTAGCATTATGCTGTTTCATTTTTGCGACGAGAGTTTGAGAATACATAGTTGGATGCAGAGTTAGAAATGCTTCTCCAAAAGCAGGAGAAAAAGATGGTTCGGGGGTTGTAATACCTCTTTCTGTTCCCGCAAGCTTAGAAGTATAGCCCGATAAAAAATGATACTGTGCTTGGTCATCTGTTAATATAGAAACGGGGGGTAAAACCCCAAAAGCATCGGCAGATAAATAAATTATCTTTTGGGCATGCCCTGCACGTGAGGGGAGTATTATTTTATTTATGTGATAAATAGGATAAGAAACCCGAGAATTTTCTGTAATGGAAGTATCCTCATAATCAATATATCCATCTTCGTCCACTACCACATTTTCTAAAAGAGCATCGCGTCTAATGGCTTTCCATATATCAGGTTCATTTTCTTCAGAGAGACGGACTACCTTTGCATAACATCCTCCTTCGTAGTTAAATATGCCATTATCATCCCATCCGTGTTCATCATCACCTATAAGGTAACGTTTTGGATCAGCGGAAAGAGTAGTTTTTCCTGTTCCCGATAATCCGAAAAATATGGCAACATCTCCTTTTTCTCCTACGTTTGCAGAACAATGCATAGAAGCAATTCCTTTGAGAGGAAGGTAATAATTCATTAATGAAAAAAGTCCTTTTTTCATCTCCCCTCCATACCAAGTTCCGCCAATAATTTGAATTTTTTCTGTAAGATTAAAAAGAATAAAATTTTCTGAATTAAGTCCTTGTTCTTTCCAATTGGGGTTATTTGTTTTAGAGCCGTTCATAACAATAAAGTCAGGTGTTCCAAAGGTTTCTAATTCATAATTACAAGGACGAATGAACATATTTGTTACGAAATGTGCCTGCCATGCTACTTCCATTATAAATCTTACTTTTAATCGGGTGCTTTCATTCGTACCGCAAAAAGTATCTACTACATAGAGTTTTTTTGATTTGGATAGTTTTTTCAAAACTACTGATTTTAAGTCATTCCATACTTCTATGGTGGTAGGAAAATTTACTTTTTTATCCCAATAAATAGTATTTTCTGTGGTACTATCTTTTACTATATACCTATCTTTTGGGGATCTTCCCGTAAAAACACCTGTTTTTACTGCTACGGCTCCTACATCTGTTAATACTCCTTTTTCAAAGCCCTTCGCCTGCGAGGAAGTTTCAGCTTGAAAAAGTTCTTCGTATGTTGGATTATAGGATATTTCATGATAGCCCGTTATCCCTAGTTTGTGTAATTCTTGTATAAGCTTTATATGCCTCATTGTTTTTTTTTTTATTTATTTTGATAATTGATTAAAAATCTGTGTGATGTCCTTTCCTTTTTTTTTCAAAACGAGAGCATATTCTTTGGCTTCTTCTATTCTGTTTTGCAAAAGGAGTAATTGTATTAAATTTTCATAATCTTGTGTTTCATTTGTATTGAGGGATATTGCTATTTTCCAATATCTTTCTGCCTCTGTATAATTTTTTTTGTGTTCATATTCTACAAGTCCCGCATAGTAAAGAGTGTTCCAATGTTTTGGATCTATTTCTAAAATTTTTTTATAAAACAGTAAAGCGCTATCATACTGTTGATTATTTTGACTTATAATGGCAAGATTTGTGCATACTTCAATATCTTTCGGGTTGAGTTCTAATGACTTAAGACAATACTTTTTTACTAATGGTATTTCATTTTTTTCGAAAGCTTGTTTAGCCAAAATTTTCCATACACCCGCGTGACGAGAGGTTTTACTGGCGCTTTCCCAATAAGTATATTGGTTTTTGAAATTTTGAATATGCAAGAAAGAAAGAGTGCCAAATAAAAGTATTATTAAAAGAGCAGAAATTCTAAATATACGCAAAAAAGAATTATTTTTTGCTTTTTCTTTCCATTTTTGAGTGATTTCATTCAAAAAAATAATACATCCTATTGCAGGAACATAAATTCTATGTTCTAAATAATCACTCAAACGCCCATCAGTAGTTAAAAAAATAATAGGAGGAGTTAAAAATACAAACCACCAAAGTAGTATCCATAATCCTGTTTTCTTCTCTATTTTAAAAAAAATAGTTATTATCAACAGTAATATATAAACCCCTATTCCCAAAAAAGTAGGAATGGGAGAAAACATTGGAAAAACAGATATATTGAATGGTACAAAAAATTTAAAGACAGATTCTAATAAAAAAGGATAGTTATATTTTATTGCTTCCCATCCGTAAACAATGTGAGGAAACCGATAAGCTCCTCGTAATTCTGCTGCTCTTATAGCTGTTTTTCTGAAAATATACCATATTACAATAACAAGAGCCGTCCCTATCAGAATTTGTAATAGTAATTTTCTTTCTTTTCTGTGGTCTATTTTTTTTATCCAAAATATATAGGCAAAGCAAACCATTATTAATCCTATACCTGCTTCTTTTGTAAGTAATACTCCTAAAAGAAATAAAAGAAAGAGGAAATAATGTTTTTTTTGTTTGGTTTCTACAAAACGAATAAAAAAGATAGCACTCAAAAGAACGAATATTGCTAGCAGAGAATCATTTCGTCCTGCTATCCAAGCGACTGCCTGCACAAATAAAGGATGAACCGTAAAAAACAAAGTAGTAAAAAATGCTATGGTTTTATCATATTTCAAAAGAAATAAGAACCATAATAAGAGGGAACAAGCAGTAGTATGAAATAAGATATTAGAAAAATGATACATAAATGGAGTGGTATTACCTACGGAATCTATGCTTCCCAATTGATAGTCCATTAAAAATGTAGCAAATAAAATGGGACGATAATAATCATAGAGAAACGAATCTGTAAATCCTTTCCATACATTTGAAATGTCTGAAAAGTATTTTTTGTCTTTCACTAAGAGCTCTATATCGTCCAAATTTACAAAATCAAAACTGAGTATTTGAGCATATAGAAAAAGAGAAATGGCAATAATCCCAATGAACCAATAATGTATTTTGGAATCTATTTTTTTGTGGTGTATTTTTACTTCGTTATTTTTTTTATAAATTACATTTGATCTATTGACTTGTTTTTGTTGTTTTTTCATATACAATAAATGTATTAAATATTAATGAACCTTTTTTAAAATAATATGCATTGTGTGTAATTTCATATACTTCATATCTTATTCTAAATTACAACGAATGTAATGGCAATAAAATGTATGAGAGTGTCCAAAAAGTTCTTTTTACACAAATATTTAATTTTAAACCTATTGATAATCAAAGAATTACAAAACTACAAACGTGCTAAAAACGAATTTTCGGACACCCTCATACCTAACACATTAATGAATAATCACTTTCTCCGCCTTTAAAATCTCTCCTTTTTCCCCATATACCACCACAATATATTCTCCCTTTGGCATGGTTCTTATATCTATAGATA
>JASGCU010000053.1 GCA_030053935.1 Chitinophagaceae bacterium | reverse complement strand
TTTTGCAAATTTATATAAAATTACTCTAATATACGATTTTTTATTTCGCTTTTATATCGGGTAGTGTCAAACCTAACTATCTTTGTGTATGTTTGGAATATTTGAGGATTCAGAGAGAGGGCTTTTTTCCAAAAACTTTTTGATTCATCGTATTGTTTTTCTAAATACAGTATATGAGCAATATACATATAAGGATTTGCTTTTTGAGGGTCTGTCCGTATAGCTGATTGAAATGTTTTTTTAGCATATTCATATTGAGAAGTTTGAAATTGTATTACTCCTAAGTAGAATCTTGCTTCATACATATTGGGATTGAGAGTAATAGTTATTTCGTATTCTTTTGTTGTTTCTGCAAAAAGAGATTGGCTTTCTAACATTCTTGCGAGATTATAATGTGCTTCTGATTTTTTTGGGTTTAATTCTATTGCTTTTTGAAAATATGCTATTGTTTTTTCTACGTCATTGAATGTACTTACCATCATACCTATTTCAAAATAGGTATCAGCATGATTTGGGTCTATTTTCATTGCTTTTTTAAAGAGAGAAATAGCAGAGTCGGTCTTATTTGTTTGAGCATATACTCTGGCTATGTTAATTATATAATCTACGTTGTTTTGGTCTATAAAAAGAACTCTTTTATAACACCGTAAAGCCTCATCAAATTTACTTTTTCTTTCAAATTCTTCTCCTAATTTTTCCATGTATTTTTTTTTGCGGTATTGAGACGGAGAGCTTCTGTCTGATATATTTCTGCTGTTTCTAAATCTCCTGAATCAAATGTCCATATTCCTCTTACTCTCCAAGCAGAGGAATTATGAGGTGATGTTTCGGTGGCAGATTTCCAAAAAGTTTTCACATTTTCAAAGTTTTTACTATATATATAAGTAATGCTACTCAGTATACACACTATTGGAAGGAATATCCATTTGGAGAGGAGAGGCGTTTCGCTTCTTGTTTTCACGGCAAAGTTTTTTTTTGTGGTATGAATGGCTTCGTTGAGAAAAATAATAAACCCGAGGGCAGGCACATAAACCCTATGCTCCAAATAATCACTCAAATCTATAGACGTAACGGGAAGAACCATAGGAGGTACTAAAAAAAGAAACCACCATACTGTTGTCCATAATACAATAGAAAACCTTGGTTTTATGTATAACACTAATCCTAAAAGAAGGAGATACACTCCTCCTCCTATCAGCGAGGTAAATAAAGAATAAGAGGCGTATACAGATTGATTGATGAGCAGAATGAGTTTGGCTATAGATTCAAAAATAAAAGAAATATGGAAAAAAAAGGCATGTATAGCATTTTCTATTGGTGGTATGGATGTTTCTTTCATTACATTATGGCGAATAAGAAGCCATGCAAGGGTTATCATTACCCAAAAGAATACGATTTTTTTGAGATGTATAGAATGTTCTTTTTGGACTTTGAAAACAGAATAAGTAAAACAAACCAAAGCAAGGATTACCCCTGTTTCTTTAGTAAGTAAACAAGCAGTATACCAAAAAAGATGCAGAAACAAATATGTTTTTTTGCTTGTTTTTTGGTATTGGATGTAAGCAATCACACTGGAAAGGATAAATATAGCGAGAAGGGAATCATTTCTTCCAAATATCCATGCTACTGCCTGTGTAAAAAGCGGATGTACGGTAAAAAATAAAGTAGTCCAAAAGGAAATCCATCTATCGTATTCTAACAAACACAGTAAACGAAATAATAAAAGGCAAGAAAGAAGATGAATGAGGATATTAGAGAGATGATAGATAAAGGGGGCTGTTTTTCCAAGAGTGTACTCCATTATAACCAAAGCAGAAAGCAAAGGGCGGTAATATCCAAAAAGAATAGAGTGCGTAAATCCTTTATAAATGTTAGAAAAATATTCAACATAAGCAGCTTTGTCTATAATAAAAAATGTATCATCAAAACCCACGTATCCATAAGCCATTGTTTGAGCATAGAGTCCGAAACCTACGAGAGGTATAAGAATATATCCATAATATATTTTGAAGAAATGAAGTGCATTTGTTTGTGGCTCTTGGGTTTTTGTAGTCAATATAGGTGTGGGATGTTTTTTTTTTTGGAGATCCTTTTTATATTCCTCCATTATTGTATATGTACTGTGTAATAGGAAAGGTTAATTTTTAATTATTTTTTCTGTTTTTAATATAGAGAGACACTCAGGTTTTCCAATACAATTTTCTCCATATATAATTAAAATATATTCTCCCGCAGGAAATGGTTTCAATTCCAGTTCATATTTTCCTTCTAATTCATAATTCTTAATTTCTAATTTATGACTTTTTCCACTGAGGTCATATAGTTGTATGGAAGAAACATGTTGAGTTTTATCCCATAGAATAGTAATATAATTATCAGTAGGATTTGGAAAAATTTTGATATGAGGATTTTCTACTACAATGGCATTGGGGTAGATAATTATATCTTGAGAAGTTTGCTCGGGATGATAATTTTCATTACCACTCTGAATGGCTGTCATTTTGAAAAAAGCAATTCCTCTCGCAAAGAGGGTATCTCCTCTCTGGGTTATACTCGGTTCGGAGAAAGTAAGCTCAACAGGTAATCCGGAACTGATAGTAGTTTTTATTACCACACGTCTTTCGGAAAATTTATGGGCATCATTTATTACATTGGCTTGTATGGTTATGATTTGGTATGCTTTTTGGACAATCATATCTTGTGAGGTAGGAATGCTGGGATTATAATATTCGTTCCCTGATTGAAAAGCAGTGATAATACAAGTTCCCGCACGGCGTATAGTGACAATACCGTTTTCAATATGCACAAGAGAAGAAGAAGATTGGAAGGTAAGAGGCAGACCGCTTGTAGCAGTAGCAAGTATGGGAAAAGGTTCATCCCCATAATCTTTATAAATAGGCGGGAAAGTAATGGTTTGATGGATTTTTGCTAAGTATCGGAGCAATTCTATTCTGTTATCTTGCCCAATAATGAAGGTGATATAGAGCGTATTTACTTCATTGGGCAAAAAAACAGAGTCATTGATATACTTCAGTTTGGTTCCCGGAACATCAACTGTTATTTTATAGTACCCTGCTGGTAATTTATTAAAATAAAACTCTCCATTAGTTCTAGAAATATCATTGATAAGTATACTATCAGTGGTACTTTTTAAGAAAATATTGGCGTAAGGGTAGGGGAGTCCTGCTCCAAAGAAATTTCCATACAAAATGCGATTTAGATTCTCGGTAGTATCTACAATAACCTTGCCTATGATAGTTCCATTTCCTGTTTCAATTCTTGATTTGGGTTTTCTTCGGAAATTCCAATTCAAATCGCCGCGAGGAGATTGAAGTATAACAAGATCAGCATCTGTCCATAAAATTCCTTGCTTTATCCCATAATAAGTGGGATAATAAGAATTAAGAATAGTTCCTTTTGGGAATGCTTGTAGATAAAAAGTCCATTCTGAAGGAACATTTTTGAAAGAAAAATATCCATTAGAAAGTTCTGTTCTTCGGGTTTCTTTGGTATCAGGATTGGTAAGAATCACAAATCCCGCAACTACTTCATTTTCAGCACCTAAAACTCTTCCTGCTATATTATAAGAATTTTTTACTTGAATAGTTTTTATGAGAACTGCGGGATTTACCCTTTCTGCTTTGTTCAAAGATGGTTCTGTATATGCTCTTATTTGGAAAGTTCCCGTATCCAAAAGGGTAATTTTGTGAGAAGAGGCATCAAAATAAACAATATATCGTCCTGCTCCGTTTCTATTTCCATTATCATTCTGAACAATTGCAAAAGAAACGGGAATCTGTTTGAAACTACTTGCTTCTAAAAGTACCGTATCTCCTCTATATTGAACTTCTGCAAGAGGAAAATGTATGGTATTTTCTACGGCGGTTCTATCTTGTATGATAAGCAGACGGGTTTCTTGATTACTTGCAAGATAATAATTTTCTAATGCGGGCTGAAAAGCAGTAATACTCACATTTCCAAAGGTATGCAAAGCAACAGTATTTCCTGTAATAGATGCAATATGAGGATTGGAAGAAGTGTAGAATATAGGCAGAGTGTTAGTAGAGGTAGCGTTCAAAACAAACGCCCCATACCCTACGTCTGTAAGGGGAAGTTCCCGAAAAATAACTATTTGAGGTGCGGAAGTTACGCGTATTGTCTGCGTTTGTGATACTTCTAAATACTGAGCGTTTCCAGGAACCATGGCAGAAAGAGTGATACTGCCCGCTCGGTTAATAGAAGCAATATAATTGTTTATACTGAAAACATTTGTATTAGAACTGGCGTAAATTACAGGACGATTTTTATTACTTACAGAATCAAAAATGATGGGAGCATCGCCAAAAACTTTATTTTCTATTGATGGAAAATGGATACTTTGCATTGCTTTTGAAATACTGAAGGTTTGAGAAACAGGAGCGAGTGGATTATAGAAATGATTACCTGTATTGTAAGCAGTTATTTTCACAATTCCTCCACCTGCAAGAATTTTCAAGGTATCTTCATCTATTTGTATAAGGTCAGAAGATATGGAATACATAATTTTCAAACCTGCATGAGTAGTAGAAGGTAAAAGAATAGGAGGGTCTTCGTATATTTTTGAATCTATTGGATGAAAGACGAAGGATTGGTCTGTTTTGATGACTGTTACTATTCTTGTTACCGAATCAGCTGCATAATATTCATCATCTCCTATTTGTGTTGCCTTTAAAGAGGCAGTTCCTACGTTTCTTATGCTTATTACATTATCCTGAGCGAGAGAAATAACAGAATCATTGGAGAGTGAAAATTGTATTTCTAAACCCGAAGTGGAATGAGCATTTGGAAAGAAAGGAGTAGATTTGTAATTTTTTTGAGGAATGGGACTGAAAAATATACTTTGAGAACGTTTGACTGTACATGTTTGAGATAGGGGAGGAGCGGGATTAAATGTGGTATCTCCATTTTGAAAAGCAGTAATAGTATAGATTCCAGGTAATCGGACTGTGAATGAATCTGTAGCAAGAGAATCAGTACTTGTTCCAAAAACATATTTTATAGGGAGAGAAGAAGAAGCAGATGCATTAAGAGAAACACTTATAATATCTTCTTCTGAAGAAAGAGTATCATTGGGAATAGATGTAAAAGTAATAGTTTGAGGGATTTTGTTCTTATTTATTATGGTAAGATAACGAATTATGCTTGCTGCCTCATAATTCGCATTTCCCGATTGTAAAGCTTCTATAAAAAAAACACCTGCTCGTTTTATAGTGAGAGTATTCCCATTTGCAATAACAGATTGACCGCTGAATCGGAAAGAAACCGGCAAAGAACTCGAGGCAGTTGCGCTGAGAACGATAATACTATCTATATTTCCAAAAGTTTTAGAAAGTGGGAGGTCAAAAGTAATACTTTGTCTCGCTTTTTTGATGGTAAAAATTTGGGTAACAAAATTTGCGGGAAAATAATGAGGATGGGATTCATTTACAAAAGCAGTAATAGTTACCGTTCCCACTCCATGTATTTCAACAGTATTATTACTGATATTTATGAGAGTATTATTGGAAGAAAATACAATAGGTAAACTCGCAGAAGATCTTGCTGTTAGCACAAAAGCAGGGTCACCGTAGGTTTTTGGGAGTGGCTTGAAAAAAGTAAGAGATTGTGGGGCTTTGATGGTGAAGGTTTGAGAGATAGTATCTGAAGGAAGATAATCTAAGGTGAGTTCTGTTTTTCTGGCAAGGAGGGTAAATGTGCCTGTAGTATTTACTGAAAAAGCCAATCTGCCATTATTATGTATTCCCAGAAAAGACATAGAAGCATTATAGATACTTGCAGAATTAGTAGAGTTACTGCTTATATTAAATTGAAAAGGAACACCCACCGTCTGCACCGGATTATTAGTAAAAGAAAGTGTTTGTCTTGCTCTATTGACTCTTAAAAGACGGGTTACCGGATATGCTCCGTAGTATTGAGTATTCCCGATTTGAAAAGCAATGATATTGGTTTCTCCTCGTCCTACTATGGTTATTACTTGTCCATTTGTGGTAGCTACATTGGGATTAGTAGAGAGAAAAGATGCGGGCAAACCCGAAGTAGCAGTAGCTGAAGGAGTAAAAGGAGCATCTAAAAATGTCTTGTCTGGTATTGCAGGGAAAGCAAGGGATTGTGTTTGCAATTTAGAGGTTATTTCTATGGTTTGTTCCGATAAAAATGGACTTCCAAGAAACCCTTGGTCTATTGCTTGGATACTCCAAACATAATTACCATTTGGTATATTTTCTAATTTATAAACATTACCCTGTAAATCACCTCTTTGGGGCAGAGTCCGATTGCCATTAGTGAGAGCATGTGAGGAACAGATGAGGTTTTTATTAGCGTTAGTTCCAACGGATATATTATAGTTTAAACCATTGTAAAGACTCCTGTTATTTTCTTCGGGGATTTGGGTATCAGAAGCATTTTCCCAAATAAAAACTATCTTTCCTGCCCCGTAAGTGTAGGAAGCACTTTGTTTAGGAGGAGCAGGGGGAGTATTTACTCTACTGATAGTATTTGTATATATTCTATTAAAATATGTATTCATAAATCCATCTTTTCTATGGTAATCTTTTTCGTAAAGACGAGTAGAGGAGGAGGAACGCAGAGCGTCAATATATGCAACAGCACCTATATCTATACGACCATCGTTATTATAATCGCCCACACTACCAGAAATAGAAAAATTATCCCAATCATAACAATCCGAAAATCTATCAGAAAAATCCTCTGTAAAACTATTCCCGTTATTTATATACACTTTAAATCCCATTTGATATGTTGTATAAGAAAAAAAAGTAGATGGAGAACCCCATATTGCATAAAGTCCATTTAAAGTGAGATAACTATTCGTATTACTTGGTGTATTATAGAAAGTAAAGTAATTACTTATGCCGGATGCTTTTACAAAACTCCCTACAAAAAGTATATCTATATCTCCATCATTATCTATATCTGCAAATGCTGGTTTGGAATATAGAGAACCACTTATACTGTGAGCAGAAAACTCAGCAAATCTCTTATTTCCTAAATTATAATAGAGTTTTGTCACGGATAGTTCCCCTCTTACCAAACTACTACTACTAAAACTATCACCATTATCCATTAAATGGTACATAGACCATCTCGTTTCCCCGACATAAGAAGCACTCCCTATCACCTGAGAGTAATCATATTCTCCGGTAATACAGACATCTAAATATCCATCGTTATTGAAATCCACAAGATCTACCGAACCATTTTGGATTCCTATAAAATTGGTAGCAGGAATTACCACAAATTGTCCATTTTGATTTTCATATAATTTGGTAATGCGAGCAGAACCATCAAACCCGCTGATAAGAGCATCTGCATCCCCATCATTATCAATATCTCCGAAGGCAGAAGAGGAATTGGATACATTTGGTATACTCAAAGAAAAAACTTCAGCAAAACTGGTCTTATTATTCTTAAATAACTTGCTTACACCCTGAGAACTCGAATAATCATAACCTGTAATGAAAACATCTCTGTATCCATCGTTATCAATATCTACAAAATTACTGCTGCCAATTGGTATATTCGGAAAAGAAAACGCTATTTGAGAAAAAGTAGGAGCTGTGTTTTGGTATAATTTGGCTCCTACAAAAGCATCACCCCTATTATCATTATTGTAATCTGCAAAAATGGTATGATTAGAATAAGCATTCGCAATAGAATTCGCAGAACCGAGTACAGCATTATTATTTTGTAAAAGGAGAAAAGAAGCATTGGTCGTAGTTCCCGTTGTTCCGTTGACAAAAAAATCCATATCTCCATCATTATCATAATCTGCAAAGCGAGTAGAACCATTTTTTAAGGTAAGAGAAGGTATAGTAGTGGTTGTAAAACTTGCTGTTCTGGTTTGCTGAGAAGTAGTTACCTTTATAGAAGGCGAATAATCCGAATTTCCTTTGAGAGTAGAGGTTTGAACCCTATAATAATAGGAAGTATTGGGAGTAAGGGAGGTAATTTGTTTTGAAGCACTAAAAATAGGAAAATTTTGTAAGAGAAATTGCGTAAAATTTCTGTCCCGAGCAACATCTAAACGGTAAGCAAGAACATCCGGATTGACTTGCACATTTGCAACAAAACTTTGAGCTGTTATTTCTGTTGCCTCATCGGCTCTATTAGTAATGTATATTTGTTCTTCACTCCAATTACTTTTATTTTTGGAAGCATCTACCGCTCTTACTTTCCAATGATACACGCCTGCCCCAAAAGAATATATTTTATAAAAAGTATTATGAGTAAGTACGGAAGCATCTACACTTTCTCTACTGGGATAGAGAGAAAAATATATCTCATAATGTAATCCCGAACTCGGTGTTTCTGGGTCTGAAACCGAAGCCCAAGTAAGCCGTAGTTCCCCCGTTTGTAAAAAAATAACATTCAAATTATTGGGAATATTGGGAGGATTATTTGGAACAAGAACCGTATTCTCGTAGAAGAGTCCCGCTTCGGGAGAAAATATATCCATATCTCCATCTCCGTCAAAATCACTCAAAGCATGTTTGGTAATGTGAGAAATACTCGTATTTTCTGTGAAAAAAATCCTGTGATTCTTATATATTTTGAGAACAAATGTAGGAATAGGAATCGTATTTTCTGTACCTGAAATAACAAGATCAGCATAACCATCATTATCCATATCTGCCCAAGAACTTTCATAGTTTGTAAGATTAGAAATAGATATGGCAGCAGATATTGAAAAACTTGTTCCACTATTTTTATAAAGAGTATTGGAAACAAATATATCTAAATCCCCATCAGCATCAAAGTCAATAAGATTAGGAGTCCCTGTTGTAGTTTTCGCAAAAATATTTTCAAAAACAGATGTAAATCCTGTGTTTCTATTTTCATAAAAAAGAGAGTAAAGAACAGAACTTTTATCAATTACAATATCCAAATCCCCATCAGCATCAGTATCTCCATGTGTAATGTTTGTTCCTCCCGAAAAAATTTGTTCATGAATAAAAGATTCGTTATTATTTCTATATAGTATAGAAGTATTTGTTCCTGTAAGTAAAATATCCGGCAGAGCATCATTATTAAAATCGGAAAAAGAAACCGCATTAGTATTTCCTGCAAACGTGAATACAGAAGTAAAACCTGTTCCTCCATCATTTCTATACAAAGTATTTCCCAAGAAAACATCAGCAAACCCATCTCTATTATAATCTCCAAAAGCAACGACATTATTACTTGCCCCTCTAAAACTAAAAAAAGACGAAAAACCCTCTTCTGCGTTATTTTTATAAAATATACTTGAATAAAGAAGGTCTTCGTCTTCATCATTATCAATATCTACAAACACCGCTTTGCTATTTTCTACTCCATTAAAAATAAATCCATTGCTTGTTTTCTCTGAAAATATTTGAGCTATGGAATGATTAGCAACACTAACAAAAATTATAATAAGTAATTGTTTCATTGTAAGTAGATTAAGTTAATAATAATGCAACATAGTATTTTTTTAAGAATAAAACAAATTACTATGAACATAGCCACATAGATATACTTATTTGATACAATAATTCACCTTATGTAAAAATATAATAAAGAATAATACAGGATTTGTAAAATATGCAACAAAAACTATTAAAACACAACCAAATCATTTTGTATTACCCATTGTCGCCTATCTTAAAAATGGAATGTTTAAAACAAAAGACAGAAAAGAACTGTTTTCCAACGAAAATACAATTTTATTTAGATTATCACATCAAAAAGCATCATACATCAAGTTATCAAATATTTATGATTAAAATAAACTTTTTGAAGATAATTTTTTCGTAATGTGAGTAAATAATTTAAATATGCTAAAATAGATTAAAAAAAGAATATATTCTAAAAATTAACTATTACATTAAAAATTAACTAATAAACAAAATGCAAGAAGAAACATCATTATTTGAAAAAATTGGAGGGATGGATGCTGTGAATGCTGCTGTAGATATTTTTTATAAAAAGATTCTAGCGGATGAAAGTATAAATCATTTTTTTATAAATACAGACATGAAAACTCAAGCAGGTAAGCAAAAAGCTTTTTTAGCGTATGCTTTTGGGGCACCAACGGCATACACAGGAAAAAGTATGCGCAATGCACATGCTTATATGCATCTTACGGAAGCACATTTTAATGCTGTTGCAGGGCATTTGGTTGCTACACTGAAAGAGCTACGTGTACCACAAAACCTTATTGATGAGGTGGTTGTAATTGCACTAAGCACTAAAAATGACGTGTTAAACAAATAATCAAACCTGAAAATATAATTTCCTAACAAGCTTAAGTTACATATAGCAGACCGCTCTTATGTGGTCTACTATATTTTTTTTATAAAGAAAATGCGAGAGTGTTCAATAGAGGGGGGAGAGGAATATTTTTTGAAATTCGTTATAAAGTACACTTTCATTGAAAGCCAAGCAATTCTTAAGAAAGGTTCTAAAAATTCAAATCCTAAAAACTGTATTCCTTCCAAATCAATAGTTCCCAACACTTTTTTTTGAAGAAATCAATTTTTAGAACCGACCATAAATCATAATTCATTTACCCCTAATCCATTTCTATTGGTGAGAGACATGACGCCTTTTTTGAGATGAAACCCTCCCGATACCACATCTTTTTCCAAATCAAAACTACCGTCTAAATCTATATACTTTGTATGGGGGCAAGAAAAGGCAGTATGTAATGCCGCCGCTATACTAATAATACTTTCATCATTACATCCCCACATTAATGGAGCATTTGCAGTTTTTCCTATTTGGGCTATTTGTAAAGCGGGAGATATTCCTCCGCTTTTCATAAGTTTTATGTTATAAATGCAAGTGCCAAATCTACTACTTATTTTATATGCATCTTCGGCAGTTATTATATCTTCGTCAAATGCTACATTTCTAAAAGCATCATACTTCGCATCAAAAGAATTCTCAAATATTTTTTTTGCTAAGAATGGCTGTTCAATAAATTCTACATCTAACTTATGAGTAATACAGGCGTTACAAAAAACAGAATAGTCGGCTAAACTCCAACCCTGATTAGCATCTACTCTTAGAAGCACATTACTTTTTATATGTCTCCGCAATGCTTGAGTTCTCTCTATGTCGTAGAATATATCGTTGGATCCTAATTTTAATTTAAGAATGGCAAATCCTTGTTTTATAAAATTATCCGCTTCTCGTATCGTCTCTTCTAAGCTCATAATCCCAATTGTTACAGAGGTAGGCAAAGAAGTATGGTGTATCCCCAAAAAATCTACTAATGGTACTTGAATATATTTTGTAAAAAGGTCATACATTGCAATATCTAATGCTGCCCTCGCTCCTACACTTGCAGAAAATTTGGTATGAATCTCTTTTAAAATATCGTAAAAACAAGCAATATTTCTTCCGATGAGAAAAGATAAGTCAGCTGTAGAAAGTGTGTGAAAGGCATCTTGGGTATCTTCTTTTACTACGTCTTTACTTGTGTTAGAAGCCCCTATTCCATATAATTGATTTTCTGCAATAATCGTTACTATTACGTTCTCCACGGAATCAATGGTTTTATATGCTATGGTATAGGGTTTTGTGAGCGAAAGGTTTTTAATTTCTATTTTTATATCTGTTATTTTCATATATGTATGGTGAGTATGTGTTTATTGTTCGCAATATGCGATTTTTTTTGATATATAATAATGCCATAAAGTTATTCCAACGCTAATTACAATATTAAAAGAGTGTTTTGTTCCAAATTGTGGTATTTCTAAGGCATTGGATGAGTGATTAATAAATTCTTCTGATACCCCATTTATTTCATTACCAAAACAGAGAGCGTATTGTGCGTCGGGGAATGAAAAATGTTGAAGAGGAGTGGACTTTGTAGTTTGTTCTATTACTAAGATACGGAATCCTTTTGCTTGAATATACAGAATGGCTTCGGAAATAGTTTTAAAATACTGCCATTTTACGGAGTCAGTTGCTCCTAATGCTGTTTTTTGAATCTCTTTCTGGGGGGGAGATGCTGTTATACCTACTAATATTATTTCTTCTATTGCAAAGGCATCTGCTGTTCTAAAAATAGAACCGATGTTATGCATGCTTCTCACATTATCTAAAATAATGATAAGAGGATGTTTTTTTTTATTTTGAAAATCGTCTATTGATAATCTATTCAATTCGTCGGTTGTGAGTTTTCTCATGTGTATATGTATATTTGAGAATAAGTGTAATAAAAATAAAAAAGGTAGGAACAAAGCTCCTACCTTTTAACATTAATCAATTTTAATTGAAATAAAAGCAAAATGCTAAAGCAAATTACATTTTGGAAATTACATTTTTTTATAAACATCTTATTATTTGATGATACAATAGGCGTAAAAAGTGAGAAAATTATCCTTTTTTTCAATTGAGTTTTAAAACTATTAATAATCAAACAGTGAGAAAATTATAAAAGTATGAAAAGTAATTTTTCGGAATGAGGTCAATACTGTATAGTTTGTAGATTCTATAAGATAAATCATAGTAATTAAGGAGTTCTATTGTTGACAAATAAAAAATAATGGGTTATTTTTTATTTTTTTTCTTTTTAAATCCTTTTTCTAATAGTACCAAATCGCTATTAATTTCTTTGTTTTCTTGATTTTCTATTTTATTTATAAAAAGAGTATCTGGTTTTATGTTATTCTTCTTGAGTTCTATAATTTCTTTTACTCTTTCTACATCAACAGCTTGCCAATTGGTTTTACCATCTAAAGTAAACCACATTATTTTTCGGAATATATCTATTTTTTGAATATATGCAGTGCCATTATTCGTTTCTATGATTTTCACATCGGGAATATTTTTCATTGCTTCTACGTATGTATCTAATTCATAATTAAGGCAACATTTTAATTTTCCACATTGTCCGATGATTTTTGAGGTGTTAACAGAAATATTTTGGTATCTAGCGGCTGATGGATAGACATTTTTTAAATCTGTTAACCACGTAGAGCAGCAGAGTTCTCTACCACAAGAACCGATTCCTCCTATTCGTGCTGCTTCTTGTCTTGATGTTATTTGCCACATACCTATTTTTGTTTTAAATTCTGTTCCAAATATTTTTACTAATTCTCTAAAGTCTACTTTTTGTTCTGCTGAGTAATAAAAAGTTATTCTTTTACCGTCTGCTTGGTATTCAGCGTATGTGATCTTCATGGCTATTTGTTTTTCTATTACTATTTCTCTCGCTCTTTGAAGAAACGATATTTCTTTTTCTTGTAAAATGGAGTATGTTTCGAGTTCTTCCTGTGTGGCAGTTCTTATAATATGGAGTATTTTCTCGTCGTTAGGTATTTTTTTTTTTTGCATCTGTAATCGTACTAATTCTCCGGTAAGAGATACATATCCTATATGGTATGCATTGGTAACATTGACTTCTACTATTACTGCTTCGCCTGTGCTGATGTTATATAAGTGTTTATTTTTAAAAAACTCTTTTCTTCCGTTTTTAAATCGTACTTCTACTGTGTCAAAACTGTTTTCCAAAGTGGGTTCCATATCCGAAAGCCAATTGAATACATTCAGTTTGTTGCAGCCACCTGTTTTACACCCACCCGAACACCCTCCTGTACTATGAGTGGTAGAACAAGTACTTCCATTTTTATTTGATCCACAAGTTGAACATCCCATAATTTTATTTTATTTTCCGTATTCTGATAAAAAGTGTATCTTTACTAATCTTATTTCGTTCTCTGTAATATATTCCCCTAAGGCATCTAAAGCGGTATCTATATCTGCTGTTTCATTTGTTAAAAAATAGTCATAAATTTCTTCAAATTTATCATCATCCATAGTAGTATCTAAATAATATTTGATATTTAATTTTGTCCCCGCATGGGAGATATGTTCCATTTCTTCTATGAGATTTACAAAAGAAATTTGTAATGTGTGAGCAATATCTTCTAAATCCACGTGCCTGTCTATTTGATGAATAATTTGTATTTTGTTAGCAGATTTAGTTCCCGTAGTTTTTATTACTATATCTGGCTCTACAGTAATATTATTTTTTATGGTGTATTCTTTTATAACATCAATAAAAAGATATCCGTATTTTTCTGCTTTTGCTCTTCCGACACCTGTTATACGACTCATTTCAGATATTGTGGTGGGGAAAGTGGTTGACATCTCTTCTAATGAAATATCCTCAAATATTATATATGCAGCTAAGTTTTTTTCTTTTGCTAAATTCTTTCTTATATTTTTTAGTATCGTAAAAAGGTCATTATTTTTTGTTGTTAAGTTGCTTATGTGAATAGGAGTATAATAATGACTTTTATTTCTTTTTTCTCCCGATTCTTCATATTCTTCGTTCTCTCCTTCGGCATCGAAGTATAGGTTATGGTCTTTTGAAAAATGTATGTTGTAAGGTTGTTTTAAAAAAGATTCTCCTTTTTCGGTAATAATAAATAAAAAATTGCTTCCGTCTTTCCTATCCATTTCTAAAAAATCTAATAGTATAGCATGTTTTATAGTAGTTTTTATAAGTTCTTCTTCTATATCACAACAAGTATGGAAAGAAGACAACCCAGAAAAACCATGTTTATCTATTAATCTTGTATTAAATCCTTTTAAAATGTCTATAATATCAACTATTTTAATAGGTATATGGATCGCTTGCACCGTCAGTAAAAGATTCTTTAGAATATTCATTCCGTCAAATTTTTCTTGAGGATTGAGGCAATTATCACAATTATTACATTCATCAGTAAGGATTTCCCCAAAGTAATGAAGTAATTGATATCTTCTACAAATAGAAGTTTCCGCATACCATGATACTTCTTCTAAATGTTGTTTATAACTTTCGTATTCTGGTCCTAATCTTGTTTTGTTGAGGCGATCCATTTTTAAAACATCTTTTTTACTATAAAAAAGGAGGCACACAGCATTCAACCCATCTCTTCCTGCTCTCCCTGTTTCTTGGTAATAATTTTCTAAAGATTTAGGAATATCATAATGAATAATAAAACGTATATTTGATTTATGAACTCCCATTCCAAAAGCAATGGTTGCTACAATAACATCTACTTCATCGTATAAAAAAGCATCTTGATTTTTTGTGCGTGTATAAATATCTAAACCCGCATGGTATGGGGCAGCTTTAATCCCATTTATTGTAAGAAATAGAGTAAGGTCTTCTACCTTTTTCCTACTTTGGCAGTATATGATCCCTGATTTACCAGGATTATTTTTAATAAATTTTATAATCTGTTTTTTTGAATTGTTTTTAGATCTTATTTCGTAGTAAAGATTTTTACGATTAAAAGAAAGTTTAAAGACATTCGCATCCGTCATACCAAGGTTCTCTTGTATATCTTTCTGTACTTTTATGGTAGCAGTAGCTGTGAGAGCCATAATAGGAAAATCACCAATTGCTCGTAAGATTTCTTTCAAGTGTGCGTATTCAGGTCTAAAATCATGACCCCATTCAGATACGCAGTGAGCTTCATCTATGGCTGCAAAAGATATTTTCTTCTTTTTTAAAAGATCTCTATACTCTTCTTTTACTAAAGATTCGGGACTTATATATAATAATTTTATGGATCCGTTGAGTATATCATCTTTTACTTTTACGAGGTCTTTTTTTAATAAAGTGGAATTTAATGTATTTGCATATATACCCAATATTTGAAGTTGGTGTATCTGATCTTTCATTATAGAAAGAAGAGGAGATATTACTATTGCCATCTCATCCAATGCTATTGCAGGTAATTGATAGCATAATGATTTTCCCGAACCCGTAGGCATTATGACAAATGTATTTTGTTTATTGAGTATACTTTTTATGATATTTTCTTGAACATCTCTAAAAGAATGATAACCAAAAACATCTCGTAACGCTTGATTGAGATTAAAGTTTGTTTGTTCCCCCATATAATTTTATTTATAGCAAAAAAAAGTAAAGTAATGCATTGTTATATATTTTCAAATGAGATATTAAAAAAAAGAGTGGTTTTTTATTATAAGTATTTTAATAAAAAGCCCCAACGCCCTTTAGTAAAGGCGTCGGAGCAACATAAATAACAAAAATAAGGTGCTGAAACCCATTTCTCCAAGTTTAAGATTTTGATAACTTTCGCAATCTTCTTATGTTGACCTGTTTTTTGGACGAGGATTTTTCTAATAAGAAAAATTTAAGCCCGATTTTAAGAAATCACAAAATCCAGTGGTTATATATTGTTAGATTTAGACGCTTAGAATTTTTATTACTTATGTTTTATGAAATTAAAGTATTTTTTTATTTTTTATTTTTTTGTAACCAAGTACGTTTTTTTTTATAATAAAAACATACAATTATTTGCTTTATTATTTAAAAAGAAAGTAATTTTTTAAAAGCATACATTTTTTTGTTGAAAGAGTTCTCTTTTTTCATACAATAAATGAGAGTGTTAAATATTAAGAGAGGTTCTAAACATTCAAATCCTAAAAACTGTATCCCTTAAAAATGAAGAATTACCAACACTTTTTTTGCAAGAAATCAATTTTTAGAACCCACCT
>JASGCU010000052.1 GCA_030053935.1 Chitinophagaceae bacterium | reverse complement strand
TATTTCACAAAAATAAATTAAACATTGAATATAAAACATTTATTTTTTATTTTTCACAAATTATATTTTTTTTTGAATTTTATTTAAAAAAACAAAAAAAAGATGTTAATTTTTGTTAATGAGTGATTTTATAGCAAAAAACCTTCTAATTTTATGTAGGTGGTTTTACTATTGGTATGCTTGAGCGTTTTATTTTCAAAAATAAAAAAGTATTTTGTTACATGGTTACCAGTTCTTTTCCGAATGCTGTTATGTTTATTTCATGGAAATTTCCGGAGGTCATCATTAAAAAAACAGTGTTTGTGTTTGCTTGGGCGAAAGATTTTAAAAAATCTTGGCATTTGGATATTTGTGTATAAAAAATAAGGTTCGGTTCTTCAAAACATGTTCTTAAAAAGGGTTCATTAATATCGTTTGATGTTCTTTTTTTTAAAACATCGGGATTAATAAATATTATTTTTTCATCGGCTTTTGAGAGGGTTTTTTTATAATGGGGTATAAAATCGGTGTTCAAGCTGCTAAATGTATGGAGTTCTAAACAAGCGACTAATTTTCTGTTTGGGTAGAGTTTTTTTACGGCTTTTACGGTTGCTTCTACTTTTGATGGTGCATGAGCATAGTCCAAAAATACTATTTTTGTTTGAGATTCTGCTATAAGTTTTAATCTTTTATCCGCTCCTGTAAAGGTAGATACAGCATTATAAAAATCATCATCATTTATAAATAATTCTTTTGCTACAGAGTATGCTGCTTGGATATTACTCATATTATGTTCTCCAAAAATTTTGAGAGGGAATTCTTTTTCTTTATAGGATAGGTAGAATTTTTCATTTTTGATACCATATTTTGGAATGCTATAGGGTATTGTTTTTACATATTCTCTATGAGCAGAGCAAAGGGTGTGGAGTATATTGTCTTCTTTATTATAAATCAACGTTCCTGATTTAGGGGTCATTGTGTAAAACAATTCAAATTGTTTTTTATAGGATTGAAAAGTAGGAAATACATTTATGTGATCCCAAGCAATTCCTGTTATAACTCCTATATGGTGTTTATAATGGAGAAATTTAGGAGTGGTATCTATGGGGCTGGAAAGGTATTCATCACCTTCTATAATAATAATGGGAGCGTCTGTAAGGCAAGTGGTACTTGGGAAACCTGGAACCAGAGCCCCTACTACATAGTCAAATTTTCTTTTACTTTCTTTCAAAATATGCATTATGAGGGAGGTTACGGTGGTTTTTCCATGGCTTCCTGCAATCACGATTCTTTGTTTATTTTTACTTTGTTCCAGTATATATTCGGGATAAGAATATATTTTCAGATTCAGTTGTTGAGATTTGAGCAGTTCAGGGTTGTCTTTCTTTGCATGCATCCCTAAAACAACGGCTTCTATATCTTCTGTTATTTTTTCAGGAAACCATCCCATTTCTTTTGGTAAAAGTCCGTTTTCCTCTAAATGTGTTTTTGCAGGATCGTATATTTCATCGTCTGATCCTGTGACAATATACCCTTTTTTTTTTATCTCTATGGCTAAATAGTGCATTACAGATCCACCGATAGATATAAAATGTATTTTTTTTAAGTGATTATTCATATATTTTATTATTTTACACGTGTTATGTTTCTCAAGGATGGTCTTAAAAAGTACTTTTGAAACATGCTTTGAAGTAAGTACTTTTCACTCAGTTAAAAAATATTTTGTAACTACTCATTGTGTTGCTTTTTTTTAACAAAATAAAAAAAATTGTAACTATTTAGCAAGTATTATGAGATTCTGAAGTTCTTTGTAAAAGTTGAGTAATAAATGCTTTTATATTTATTATATTTTCAGGTAGTTCCATTTTTTGAATGTTTTATACAATATACTAAAATATACTCTATTATTTATTATTTTGTTTCTAATTATTTTTTCACAAGGTACTCAATAGTTACAATATCTCATTAATAAATCAATGCAATATATGAAAAGTTTTTTTGATTATAATTTTGTTGGGGTTTAGTAATTGCTTTATATGTGTGTTTGTCAAATATATTGTATCTATCCTACCATTCTTAATATAACCCCATCCCAGAGTATCTGTAAGAGATGGTTGTTTTTGAGAGTTTTTTGATTTATTGTGTATTTTATTGATAATTTTTCATTTATAATTCGAAATAAGAGTGTATAAGTACATTTTTTTTATACTTTCTTATTTTTTTATACTTTACTAAAATTCTTTTAGAAAATGCAATTATATAAAATATTTATTATTTACATACCCACAAATCCATATTTATGAATGACCGTCGTTCTTTTTTACGAAAACTTTTATTAGGGCTACCAATCGGATACACTTTACCGAGTATTTTATCTTCTTGTAATGAAACCATTTTTACTGATAAAAAAGGGTCAGTGATTATCGTAGGAGCAGGGGTAGCTGGCTTACACGCGGCTGTTATGTTAACCAAAGCAGGGCTTGATGTTACTATATTGGAAGCGAGCAATCTCATTGGCGGAAGAATAAGGTCTCTACCAGGATTCACAGGTTATCCATTAGAATTAGGGGCTGAGTATATTTATGGCTCAAATTCCGTTTTTTATGACACTATTAAGTTAGTCAATCATCAAATTGTGGAAGTAAGGGAGAAAAAAGCAATTTATATAAACAATAGAATGTATTACAAGGAGGCAGAAGCAGAATCAAATGAAAAGATATACGCCGATGCTATCCGTTATATCAATACTATACGCACTTTAAAGCCAAGTGCTGATACGGATATACAAAAGTTTTTAGAATCTATCAATGCAAATCCCACTGCAAACAGCATTATCAATGCTTTTATAGCCAATGAATACGGAACTAATTTAGACAGATTGGGTATTTATGAATATAATGAAAAGGAAAATAAAATAGGCGCAGCCAAAGATGTTACTTACAAGCTCAACAACTACTCTCTCAACAATTGGTTGGAAGATGTCTATGTACAAAAATTAGAATCCATTATAAAATTAAACTCTCCCGTCACATCTATTAATCATTCTTTTCCTACTACAATAGAAGTAACCGTGAAAAATAACCCTACCCCATATACTGCCGACAGAGTAATAGTAACGGTGCCACTTCCCATTTTGAAAAACAATAAAATACAATTTATACCGGAATTTCCTGCGGAGAAATCAACGGCATTAGATCTTTTAGGAATGGACGCATCTATAAAAGTATTTTTGAAATTCAATAAAAACTTTTGGGATCTTAATGAAGCCAATCCACAAATTACCTCTATTTATGGAGTTGGTGATGTTCCGAGATTTATAGTTCCAAATATAAACAGAACAAACTCTTTTGGGGTATCTTTTGAAAATAATGTTTTGGTAGGATATGTAAATGGAAGCACTGCAACCATTTATAGCGAATTAGAGCAAAATGATAGCGTGAGGCAAATCCTTTTAGACATAGACAATGTATATAATGTGAATGGAAAAGGGTTGGCTTCTTCATCTTATCAAAAAAGTGCTTTTATGGATTGGACAAAACAAGAATATATACAAGGGGGTATTTCTTACTCCAAACCGAATAGTGCAGGAGCAAGAGAAAAATTAGCATCTCCGATAAAGAACAAGATATTTTTTGCGGGTGAAGCAACGCATACATTAGGAAGATACGGAACGGTGCAGGGTGCAATGGAATCCGCATATAAGGCATCATACGACTTATTAAATACTCTATAATTACCAAATTACACACCAAATTTATGAAACCATATTATCTATTTTTCGTTTTATTACTCTTACAATTACAGCCCAATAGGGCATTTTCTCAAAGCGGTATTGGAATAGCAGTAGGATATAACTATATGAACGGACCTGGATGGAACCAACTCATAAGAAATTACAATTTATTACATTCACATTTTAAAAATAACCAACCACTTTTACAAAACGGATTTTTTTTGGGAATAGAATACAGTAAAGAAATCAAAGGACATATCTTTTTCTCTCCTGAACTGGTCTATAAAAGAGTAAGCTCTTCTGTCGAAAATAATATCTTTAATGTAACCATAGATGTTCACTTTTTAACCTTAGATCTTAACGGTGAAATATATGTTTTTGAATTTGGAAAAAGGATAAGCCGGGGTTTTGCACATGATTTTTATATATTAGTAGGACCTGGTGTTTCTTACATACTTCCCCAACTCTACAAAGATGGACAAAAAGAGCAATTAGCAGGGAAGGACTACACATATAATATTGTTCCTTTTATAGGCTTGGGTGTTGGCTACGATATATATTTCAATGATAAATACGGTGTATCTCCTTTTTTTAGAGTCAATGCCTATTATCCTTTCAAAATGGAGGGTTTAGACAATGCAATTCTTGGCTCTAATCCCGTTGGAATTGATAATACTACCTACCTTTTTAATTTTCAATTAGGAGTAAGTTGGAAATACCATAGAAGTGGATTCTCTCGCAAAGAATCTATCAAATTAAACTAAATATATTCTCCTAAATGAAGATTTATTTTCTGAAAGTTTTTGTAATTCTCATTACCTCTCCTTTTTTTTCTTGTAATAAATACGAAGTTTTGTATCAAGATCCATACATAAAGACCCAATTTTTAGACGTATCGGGCATCAATACAATAAACAAATCCCTTATTCAATTAGATACTCTCTTACAGAAATTAACAATAGGAAGTGAATCTACTATATCATTACAGATATACACAGATACTTTTTTTTATAAAGCACAGATGTTCTATCCCCTTGCATCTATCTCTTTAGAAACATTCCTCAAAGCACAAAATACCTTTTTTAACCAAAGTTCTCACAAAAAAATACTCTACACCTCATCCGAAAATATCTCTCTTCTTAAAAATATAAGAACCCGAATAACCACTTTTGTATCAAAGTTACAAAATTTTAATACTCCTATTTCAGAAATTGGCAATACTCTCAAGTCACTCCCCATATACACAGACACACTTACTGTTTATAATATCCCTCTCGATATGAATGATACAACCTCTTCTTTTTTTGTGAAGCAAAAAGCAAGAACATTCTATTTCTCTGTCACATATAGCAGAGAAGAACACATATCAGAAACCAATTTTATAGAAATACGTGCAGAAAATATCAAAATTAAAACTCATTCTTTTGATTCCGCAAAAATAATTTACAGTAATACTCAATCTTTGAGCAATGAAACAACTCTTTTTTTTTATTTTTAGTTTCCTTTTTATACAGAGCATATCTGCACAAAACTTTGAATATAAAGAAGATACTCTCTCACAAGGCACTCTTTATAATACTTTTATAGATGGGGACTCTCTCAAACAGATAATAAAAAAGGACTCTGTCTATAAAAAAAACTTTCCCTTGCTTACAGAGATTTCCCTTTCCATAGATTATGGCAAGCTGTTATTATTGCCAACAGATTTTGAAAAAAAAGTAGAACTATGGGGACAGATTGTTCTCAAAAATAAATTAGCAATTATTTTTGGAGGGGGATATGCAAAACTCACCCCCAAAGAAGTATATAAGAACGTTGCTTATTTCTCTGAGGGATGGTATTATAAAATAGGATTAGGGTATCATTTTACTGTCAATACCAAAACAGACCTTACCTTATTTATGAAGTATGCCACCACTTCTTTTCAAGATGGGGGTGATATTCTTATAATAAGCCCGAGCGGGTTGTATCAAAACTATAATAGATCTTTTAAGAGAAACAATCTCTCGGCTTCTTCTTTTGAAATAGGGTTCATTTCTGAAACGAAGCTTATCAAAAAACTTTATATGGGTTTCCAATGTATGTATAGACATAATCTACAGCACGATAGTGCGTTGTTCCCAGCGGTATATTCTATTCCAGGATACGGAAGATCTATAGATAAAGGCATCCCCGCTCTCAATCTCTTTCTGAAATATAAATTCATTTCTTTCTAATATTATACTGAGTGTGTTTTGGGTTCTTTGTATGCCTTTCCTTTATGGTTTTTGTGCAATAATAAAATAGTAGCGACAGACATGTATTTACCACAAATTCACAACTCCTTATTGAGAACTCCCCAACCATCTTCTCCTAATAAAGGTACGAATCGAAACGTATCCGTAAAATATTCTTGCATTATTTCTGTATCCGATTTTTTAATAAATCTATACATTTTTTGGGAATTCCTATCTCCAATGGGGATAATAAGTTTTCCACCCACAGAAAGCTGCTCTAAAAGAGAGTGAGGGATAGAAGGGGCACCCGCAGTTACTATTATCCCATTATAAGGTGCATGTTGCATCAATCCACGAGACCCGTCTTTCCAAAACAAAGAAGCTTTATAACCCATATCTGCAAGTATTTTCTTTGCTTTGGCATGTAATACTTCATTATATTCCACACTATACAGATCAGCCCCTAATTCCAAAAGAACAGCCGCCTGATAGCCCGAACCCGTTCCTATTTCCAATATCCTATCTCTTTTTTTTATATCTAATAAATGACTTTGAATAGCAACGGTATATGCCTGCGAGATGGTTTGCCCCTCTCCGATAGAAATAGGGTCTGCTTCGTCATAAACTCTGTAATGAAACACAGAGTTAACAAAATAATGTCTCGGAACTCTCAGCATAGCAGACAAAACATCCGTATTTTGTATTCCTTGTTTCTTCAGTTGTTCTATTAGATTCTTCCGCATCCCCTTGTGCCTGTAAGTATCCTCAAAGAAAGTATTTGTTTCCATTGTATGTGTTCGTTTTTTTATAAGTATATTGACAATCTACAATAAAAAAAATATTTTTGTATTCTAAAAGATCTTCTTACTCAAGAAGCCCACATTTTTAATTGCGGGCTTCTTTTTTAGATTGTCAGGTTGGAATGGGCAAAAAAATTGCCAAAGTTTTAGAACTTTGGCAAAGTTAATGGATTGCTGTTTATTTCTTTACTTCTTCGTAAGGGACATCGGTAGCGGTATCTTGGTTTGGATTTTCGTTGGAATTGTTATCGGGAGGAGAGGTTGTATCTTTTGTATTGTAGATTTCTTGTGAGGCGGAGTTCCATGCGTTATTGAGTTCTTGCGTGGCGGTATCTATATTTCCAATATCTCCATTTTTATGTGCTTCTTTGAGCTTGTCGAGCGCTGATTGTATAGAGGTTTTATTCTGTGGGGATAGTTTTCCTTCGTATTCTTTGAGTTGTTTTTCGGTTTGAAAAATCATACTATCGGCAGCATTTATTTTTTCTATCCTTTCTTTCTCTCGTTTATCGCTTTCTTCATTTGCTTTTGCCTCGTTTTTCATTCTTTCTATTTCTTTATCTGTGAGTCCTGAGGATGCTTCTATTCTAATTTTCTGTTCTTTTCCCGTGCCTTTATCTTTGGCAGAGACGTGCAGGATTCCGTTTGCATCTATGTCGAAAGTCACTTCTATTTGGGGGGTTCCTCTCGGGGAAGGGGGGATTCCATCAAGATGAAATTTACCAATAGTTCGGTTGTCTTTTGCCATTGTTCGTTCTCCTTGTAAAACGTGAATTTCTACAGATGGTTGATTGTCGGCAGCGGTAGAGAATACTTGAGATTTTTTGGTAGGGATGGTGGTGTTAGATTCTATGAGTTTGGTAAATACGTTGCCGTATGTTTCTATTCCCAAAGAGAGAGGGGTTACGTCTAAAAGAAGTACGTCTTTTACCTCGCCTGTTAATACTCCCCCTTGAATTGCCGCTCCTATGGCTACTACTTCATCGGGGTTTACACCTTTTGATGGTTTTTTTCCAAAGAATTTCTCTACTACTTCTTGAATTTTTGGTATTCGGGTAGAACCGCCTACCAGTATGACTTCGTCTATTTGATCGATAGAGAATCCTGAGTC
This sequence comes from Chitinophagaceae bacterium, assembly GCA_030053935.1. Classification (NCBI taxonomy): domain Bacteria; kingdom Pseudomonadati; phylum Bacteroidota; class Chitinophagia; order Chitinophagales; family Chitinophagaceae; species Chitinophagaceae bacterium. The sequence continues at coordinate 8,739 of JASGCU010000052.1, read as the reverse complement.
GGCTAATGCTTTTTTGCATGGTTCAATGGTTCTTTGTATGAGGGTGTCGGTTATTTTTTCAAAAGTAGCTCGGGAGAGAGTTCGGACTAAGTGCTTAGGGATACCTTGCACGGGCATTATATAAGGGAGATTTATTTCTGTGCTGGTGGAACTAGAGAGTTCTATTTTGGCTTTTTCCGCTGCTTCTTTGAGACGTTGCAATGCCATGTGGTCTTTTCGGAGGTCTATGCCTTCGTCTTTCAAAAACTCTTCGGCTAACCAATTAATGATGCATGCATCAAAGTCATCTCCTCCTAAATGGACATCTCCGTTAGTGGACTTTACCTCAAAGACACCATCTCCCAGCTCTAATATAGAGATATCAAATGTTCCGCCACCGAGGTCATAGACGGCTATTTTGATTTCTTTATTTTTTTTATCAAGTCCGTAGGCAAGGGCGGCGGCGGTTGGTTCGTTGATGATTCTTTTTACATCTAACCCTGCTATTGTTCCTGCTTCTTTTGTGGCTTGGCGTTCCGCATCATTAAAATAAGCGGGCACAGTTATGACGGCTTCTTTTATTCCTTGCCCTAAATAATCTTCGGCAGTGGTTTTCATTTTTTGGAGAATGATAGCAGATATTTCTTGGGGAGTATAGTTTTTATCTCCTATGCGAACCCGCACAGTTTCATTATTTCCCTTCTCTACTTGATAGGATATATGTTCTCTTTCTTTGGTAATGTTCGTGTATTTTTTGCCCATAAATCGTTTGATAGAGCTAATGGTATTTCGTGGGTTGGTGATTGCTTGGCGTTTTGCGGGGTCGCCAACTTTTCTTTCTCCTTTTCCGTCATCTAAAAAAGCAACTATCGAAGGAGTCGTTCTCCTTCCCTCGCTATTGGGGATTACTACGGGTTCGTTCCCCTCCATTACTGCTACACATGAGTTTGTGGTTCCTAAATCTATTCCTATTATTTTTCCCATAAAGGTATGTTTATTTTAATTTTAATGTTTTTTATTTTTTGTGAAATGAATTCTATTTACATTCAAAAATACAATACTAATGCCAATGGTTTTTTGGTAAAAAGAGCGACATTTTGTCAGTAAGCAACACGAAAAGCAATTTTTTACATCCGTTCGGTAAACCACATCACTATAAAAAATAAAGTATTATTCAAACTATGTAATAAAAAACCCATAATAAGACCATACCTCACCCTTATATACCCTATGAAAAGCCCACCGATAAATTGAGGAAGAACTATAAATGGGAAGAGGAAAAGTATTGCATCTGTTAATTCGTAATTGGAAACATGAACAAAAGCAAATACGAAAGTGGATAAATAAAATATAATGGGATATTGACTTATATAGAAAGAGTGGAAGAAATTGCGAACCTGTTCTCCCCTGCCTACCAAAGAGGATAAAAAAATAAGAAACCGCAAAAGGTAATTTCTATGAAACTTTAAGTGCAAGCGAAATATAAGTTCTTCTATAAAAGGGATAATAAAACATACCAAAGGGAAGAGCGTCCAAAAGGGTAATGTTTTCATCATCTCTTTTCCCTTGTAATTGTCATCTAAATGGAGGTCAAAAACTGTGTCTAATAGTTCTAAAAAAACTACAAGAACTACCATTATAACTACATCAAAAAAAAAGATACAAAGGAATATTTTCCATTTATTTTGTATACTTTTTTCTGTTTTGGATAATTCTGATGGGTGTTTTAAGAAACGAATTATGTCTGTGCATATTTCTATAATAAATGTTGTGTTCATTCAGATAGGTGTTATAAATATGTAATATTTGTAATAATAAGGTATATAAAAAAGCAAAATAGTTTTTTTGATTCTGATTGTTCATTTATATTGAATTTTTGTTTAGAAAAATGAAAAAGGAATACAAGAAATGAAAAAAAACATCCTTTCATTGTAAAATTTTAAAGATATGCTATACATTCTATATTTTATGAAAATCAAAAGTAAAAATGACTTAGAACCGTCCTTCCTGCCATTGTGAAATACAATAAAATATGATTACGTTTTCCATAATTACCGTTTGCTTTAACAGTGAAAAAACTATTGAACGAACTTTTAAAAGTGTTCTCTGTCAGACCTATCCTCATATTGAGTATATTGTGGTAGATGGTGCATCTACAGATGGGACTATTGGAATAATAAAAAAATACGCTCCTTTATTCAAAGAGAAAAAAATTGATTATAAGTGGGTTTCTGAAAAAGATAGAGGTATATATGATGCGATGAATAAAGGAATTGATATTGCCACTGGGGATTATCTTAATTTCATGAATAGTGATGATGAGTTTGTAGGAGAAAGTGTTCTCGAGCAAGTCCAAAATCTATTCATGAGTAAGTATCGGGATGTGGATGTTTTTTGTGGTGCAGTGAATTATATAATTGAAAAATATCATAAAAAGAATACTTTGTACTCTACATTAGATATAAGAAGTATTTATGGGAAAGATACCCTAAGGCATCAGGGAACCTTTTACCAAAAAAAAATATTTGACACAGTAGGAAAGTATGATATATCTTATAAAATTGCCGGAGACTATGAACATTTTTTAAGAATTCTGCATTCAAAAGCGGATATGATAATGGATGCGATAATAATCGCAAATATGTTTTCAGAAGGTGTTTCTAGCAACTCCTTAATGCCATTCCGATTATTAGAACTCAAAGAAAAAAGAAAAATTTTAAAAAATTATTATTTACCCCAACATGGTGTCATAAAAACAATTGCTTATCACTTACGTTATGATGGTTTAAACTATTTATATGCAATAGGAATAAGAAATCCTGTGAAGCAATTGTATTGGTATTTTAAAAGGAGAAAAAGATGAAATGGTACTTTATAATTGGAGGATTAGCTGGCGGTGGTGCTGAAAAGGCAATATTAAATATGTGTCATTATTTAAATAAGATACAGTTTCCATACCAGGTCGTGGTGTTAGATGATTCCATTACTTCAGCATATGATTTAAGTGGTATTCAAGTTGTCTCACTTCGTATCCCTACTTTTTTTAAAAAACATTTTCTACTAAAAACGATATATTGTTCTTTTAAGGTGCGAAAAATTATTTCAGGAGATACTCATATTGAAAAAAAAATATTTTCCCATCTTATTTTTGCAAATACTGTATGCAAACTCGCTCGCATAAAAAATTATTTTGTTATTCATAGCAATACATCTACAGAATTCTTTGTGGATAAAAATATTTTCCTGAGATACTTTTTAAAATGGTTATTCAGAAATCAAGACATTATTACAGTGTCAAAGGGGGTTGAGGAAGATATAAAAAATAATATTACAAAAGAATATAATTCGATCCAAAAAATATTTAACCCACTTGATATCGCTGAAATCAGATTAAAAGGAAAAGAACCGAACAAGATTATACTTTCCAGAAAATATATAGTTGGAGTAGGGAGTCTCGCTGTAGTAAAAAGGTTTGATATACTTATAAAAGCCTTCAAATTATCAGAATTGTATAAGGAATATGATCTATATATAGTAGGACAAGGTGCTCTTAAAGAGTCTCTTGAATCATATATAGAATCCTTAGAACTTACTAATTCAGTAAAATTAATTGGTTTTTCTTCAAACCCATACTCAATTATTAAAAACTCAGAAATGCTTGTAGTATCCTCTGAAAGGGAGGGTATGGGAATGGTGTTAGTGGAAACGTTGATATTGGGAAAAAAAGTGGTGTCAACAGATTGTTTTTCTGGTCCGAGAGAGATATTAAGAGAAAAATTTAAAGATTATCTTGCAGAAGTAAACAACCCCAATGACCTCGCTGAGAAGATGAAAAAAGCAGTAACATCTTACCCACCCATTGAAGAAAGCGATATAGAAGATTTTAAGGTTGAAACTATTTTTAAACAGTATATGAAATTATGAAATAATTTAGGTGTATAAAACATGAGTGTTTTTTTAGTTCTTTCGATTCTTTTTTTTGTTCTTTTTTTTTCTTCTGCTCATTTTCAATTAGAGAAAAATAAGATATTTTTTAGAAAAGTGAATATTATCTTATGTTTTATCTTTGTGATTCCTGTTTTAATCATCTTAGCTACTTTTAAAAATGATAATTACCCGGATTACTTAGAATATGTGAAAATATTTAATGAAGTAAGACCGACCTTTGTGGATTTTTTTAAAGAAAATAGAGAAATACATGGAGAATATGGATACTTAGCTCTGAATGCTTTGGTCAAATACATAGGAGGAGATTATACAGTGGTATCGTTCTTGATGGCATTTTTTTCAATCTCATTGACAATTGTTTTTTTTTATAAAAAGAGTGACGATTATATGTTTCCATGCTTAATATATATTTCTCATACCTTTATTCTTAGAGAAATGATTCAAATAAGAGCTGGACTTGCATGTGCAATCCTACTATATTCTATAAAGTATGTTTATAAAAGAAATTTTTTTTCTTTTTCTTTTATATGCCTATTAGCATCCTCATTTCATTTAGCGGCAATTTCTTTTTTTTTAGTGTACTTTGCCTATAATTGGTATCTAAAAACGAAGCATAAAGTCCATATAATTATTGTTTCTATTATTTTAGGGATTATAATAGATATAGAATTTATTTCATATATCGTAAATGCATTTTTTCCTATTCCAGGATTAGTGGAATATTTAAATTATGGAGAATATAGTTCAAGGCGTGGCTTATTGAATGTTGTCTTGATTAAAAATATACTCCTCTATTTAGTTTTGTTAAAATATAAACCGTTTTATAAAGATAATACCCAAAAGCTAAAAGAAGAAGAATACCAAACCTGGATGCTTTGTTTGTTTATCGGAATAATTATCTCATATGTGTTTAATGCATTCCAAATAGTAGCTGGCAGAGCTGCCAGTTATTTCAGCATATTTGAGCCCTTATTAGTAGTTATCCTTTTCAGAACATCTGTTGGAAAAATTAATTTCTTAAGGTGGGGTGTTTTATTGATATATCCAATTATATTATTTTTCTCTAAATATGAAATGATTAAAGATTACATAACTCAAATATTTTAAGTCAATGAAAATTGCTATCATAATACCATCCCTTCTTCCCAAGGGACCTATTCGAATCGCTAGAGATGTAGCTCATTATCTATTATTACATAAACATGATGTGGTTGTTTATTATATGGATACCAAAGAAGATCTTCTTGATGTGCGATTAAAATTCGACTGCCCATGCAAAAAATTGAGCATAAAAACATTCTGGGAACTAAGAGATTATGATGTTTTGCATTCTCATATGTTACGCCCCGATATATTTTTATTTCTTTTCGGATTTTTTTTAAAAGGGGAAAAAATTACTACCATACATAATTTTGATGAAATGGATCTGAAGAATACACATGGGCAATTAATGGCATCTATTTTTTCTCCTCTCTGGCGATTTGTGAATGCGACGAAAGACGTTATGATCGTTTTAAATCACGAAATGAAAAAATACTACTCATCATCGTTCTTTCTTAAAAAAACGAAAATAGAAATAGTATTTAATGGGGTATCCCAGTCTAAACCCGAACATTTTTTTAATCCTCATGACACATATCAAAAAATAATATCGCTAAAAAACAACAACAAAACTATAAAAATTATCGGGTCTTGTGGAATAGTAACAGATAGAAAAGGGTTTCATCAGATTATTTACGCTCTTAAAAAACTACAAAACTTTTATTTTATTCTCATAGGTGATGGAGAAAAGCTTACATCCTTAAAAAACATGGCAGAACATGAAGGAGTGAGTGAGAGATGTTTTTTTTTAGGTTATGTTGATGAAAGGGATAAGATGAGTTATTTTGAATTATTTGATCTCTATGTTCTATCGAGTTATTCTGAAGGCATGCCTTCTGTATTACTGGAAGCTGTCTCTTGGAAAGTTCCAGTTGTGGCATCTGATATAAATGTTCATAAAGAATTGTTCGCTCCGGAGGAAATATCATTTTTTAAACTGGATGATATTGATGATTTGATTGAACAAATAAAAAAAACTATTGAAAATGGAAAAAACAAAACGGATAAAGCATTTAAAAAATACATAGAAAATTACACCGTTGAAAAAATGGGAGAAAACTATCTCAAACTCTATAAAAAAATATTAGAATGTCCCAAAAAAAATACTCTATAACATGTTCTATAGTATTGTATAAATCAGAAAAAGAAGAGGTACAAAGAGCTATAAAGAGTTTCCTGAATACTGTATTACCAATAAAACTGTATTTGGTAGATAACTCTCCAACCGATGAACTTAAAATCTTAGCCGATAGTGAAAAAATAGAATATATTTTTAATAACAAAAATATAGGATATGGAGCAGCTCATAATAAAGCTATTATCAAAAGCGTAGAAGAAAGTAAATATCATATAGTGTTAAATCCAGATGTGTATTTTGAATCTGGCGTATTAGAAAAATTACACGATTTTATGGAAAAAAATCAAGAAATTGGACACATTATGCCCCAGGTATTGTATCCAAACGGAGAAATTCAATATCTCTGTAAACTACTTCCCACACCTATAGATCTGATTTTGAGAATGTTTGTTCCAAAACGCTTTTTTAAAGAACACCGCAAAAGATTTGATCTTCAGGATTTTGGCTACAATACCATTATGGAAGTACCTTTTCTTTCAGGCTGTTTTATATTTATGCGAACAAAAGCGTTTCAAGATGTGGGGATGTTTGATGAACGTTTTTTTATGTATGCAGAAGATATTGATTTAACAAGGCGTATTCATGCACATTATAAGACCATTTTTTATCCACACACTTCTATTTTTCATAGACATGAAAAAGCCTCTAAAAAAAGCATGAAAATGTTTTGGATTCATACTTTGAATATCATTAAATATTTCAATAAATGGGGATGGTTCTTTGATAAAGAAAGAAGACAAATAAACAAAAGAATCCTATCACAATTTGAAAAAGACTATACAAATTTGAAATCTCCGCAAAAGAATATTTAAATATTTACCCATCAAAAAATGCACATAACCATCATCGGAGGTTCGGGGTTTGTAGGAACTCGACTCATAGAAGAATTGCAGAAGCAACATACTATCATCAATATTGATAAACAACAGAGTCCGTTTTTTCCTCAGATTACTTGTTATCGGAATATGAGTTTTTACATTCCACAAAAGATGATATTGTTTTTAAAACTGAATAATTACAAGAGTATATTTTTATAACGTAGTCCTTATCTATTTATTTTTACAATGATACAAATTCACCACCCAAAACCACAAAACCTACCAGAACTCGCTCTTCTTTTTGATACATATAGAATATTCTATGGGCAGAAATCGGATGTAGATTCTGCATATCTTTTTTTGAAAGAAAGAATGAAAAAAAAAGAAAGCGAGATCTTTATAGCCTCCATAGAAAAAAAAATAGCAGGGTTTGTGCAATTATACCCCATTTTTACATCTGTAGGAATGAAACGTCTCTGGTTATTAAACGATTTGTATGTAGATGAAACCATGAGAGGCAAAGGTATAGCCAAAAAATTAATAGAAAGATGCAAAGTATTGGCACACAAAACAAATGCAAAAGGATTATTTCTACAAACACAGAATACGAACCAAAAAGCACAAGAACTCTACACAAAAATGGGATTCAGCAAAGATACAGATTTCTCGGATTATTACTGGAACCGAGAAGACGATGCCATTACAAAAGCCACAGAATCATAACATTTTTCCCGTTTATTGCATACCTTCTCACACAATAATTATATCAGTAAAAAATTTTATTCACATTAAAAAATAAAAAACATTGACACTCACCTTTCTTGGAACGGGAACATCCCAGGGGGTTCCTGTTATATGCTGTAAATGCGAAGTGTGTCTATCAAAAGACCCACACGATACACGCCTCCGAACCTCCGTTTGTATAGAAGACAACCAAACGAATGTGGTCATAGATACAGGTCCCGACTTCCGACAACAAATACTCAGAGAAAACATTACAACCTTAGATGCCGTAATCTTTACCCACGAGCATAAAGACCATACCGCAGGATTAGATGATATCAGAAGTTTTAACCACATCACCCACAAAAAAATGCCCGTCTTTTTGCGAAAAAACGTTCTCAAACAAATAAAACGCGAGTTCGCTTATATATTTCAAAAAAAAAAATACCCTGGAATCCCAAGCATAGAAACCCATATCATAGATTCCGAACCCTTTTACGTTCACAATATCTTATTTTCACCCATACAGGTGAAGCACCACAAATTAGACGTATTAGGATTTAGAATCAAAGACCTCACGTATATAACCGATGTCAATTTTATTGCAGACGCCGAAAAAGAAAAAATAAAAGGCACAAAAACTCTGATACTCAGCGCTCTCCAAAAAGAACCACACATATCCCATTTTACATTAGACGAGGCAATAGCACTATCTCAAGAAATAAATCCCGAGAAAACCTATCTCACCCATATAAGTCATAAATTAGGAACAGATAAAGAAATATCCACACAACTCCCTCCCAATGTTCATCTCGCTTATGACGGGTTAAAAATTACTTTTTGAAAAAACCATTTGAATAATAGAATAAAAAGGTTCCACGTTTTATAACAAAAAACTTCTTTTTTTATACTCCGATGAGTAGAAATGAGGCATTATTTGGTAAATCCAAGCCAATCTATCAGAGCGAAAGTATATTGAGACCGTTGCGAAACTAAATTAAAAAAAATTGATACATTTTCATCAAAATGAAT
>JASGCU010000051.1 GCA_030053935.1 Chitinophagaceae bacterium | reverse complement strand
AATTTTTAGAACTCCCCAGTAGTAAATTCTTTCCATGCGATTGCAGATGCACCGAGTATAGCGGCGTTTTTATCCATTAGTCCGGATGGGAGTATTTTTATTTTATTTTTATAGGCGGGGAACATGTTTTTTTCCATACTCTCTCTTGTAGGGTTGAGTATAAGATCCCCAGCTTTTACTAAGCCTCCAAAAAGAAAAATAGTTTCAGGGCTGGTATAAGTGACGGCATCGGCAAGTTTTAATCCTAACATTTGTCCTGTATATTCAAAAGCTTTCATTGCAATAAAGTCCTTATCTTTGGCTGCTTCTGTGATAGTTTCTGCTTCTAAAGAATCAAATGGTATTTCTCGGAGAATGCTTTTTTGGGTATAATCAGCGAGTAATTTATAAACTGTTCTTTTAATACCGGTAACGGATACGTACGTTTCGAGACATCCTCGTCTTCCACACCCACAAAGTCGTCCTTCGGGATTTACAATGACATGTCCCATTTCTCCTGCAAATCCATCGTGTCCATATACTAATAACCCATTGGATACTATTCCACTTCCAAGGCCTGTTCCTAATGTGATGACTATGAAGTCCTTCATTTTTTTTGCATTTCCATATACCATTTCTCCAATAGCTGCTGCTTTGGCATCATTGGTCATGATGAGTTTATATGAAAAATATTGTTTGAAGAGTTCTCCAAAAGGAACTTTTTCTCCCCAGTGTAGATTAGGAGCGTATTCTATGGTATTTTTATAATAGTTTGCATTGGGAGCACCTATACCTACTCCTATTATTGTGAGGTTTTTTTGTTCTTCTAGTCCTGAATGTATAAGTGTTTTTAAATCTGTAAGGAACTCATGAATATCTTTATCGGCTTTGGTAGGTATTGATTTTTGAAAAAGAATAGTTCCATTTTTTTTTACAAACCCTACTTTTGTACTCGTTCCTCCTAAATCAATTCCTATGATTATTTCTTCTTCCATATTTTTTTCTTTTATCTCTTTTATAAAAAATATCTGTCATACATCCAATATATTTAGGATATTTTCAGTATTTACTTTTTTTGGTGGTTCTAAAAATTTTTATAAAGCTATTTCCTACCAATGCTCCTAATCCCCCGCAAACTGCTCCAATAATGCCCGATGTTATAAAAAGATAATGAGTGGGGATAGAGAATAATTCAGATATTTTAGAAGAAAAAAAAGAATGGGAATCTATGTCTATTTTCCATGCTAAAAATGACCATAGTATTCCTATTCCCAAAAATCCGCTGAGAAAAGACGATAAAGATGTGTTAGGAATAACAATGGATACTCCCATAGGAACTATAAAAATAACCCACCATGGAAAATATAATTCTAAAAAATAAGTAAGAATAATGGTTAATGCTACTTGGACTATAAATTTCATTATTTTTTAGGGTTTAGTGTTTGTATAAATAAAGATTTATTTTGAATGTATTTTTCATCATTACTAAATAAAAGGGGATAGTAATTTCCTTTTGCCCAGTCATCTATCATAGAGTTGTAGGATACATTGCCTGGATTTCCTGTCTGGCTTCCGGGATATATTCCGTATGCTTTTACTCCTTTTTTGTCTAATTCTACTATCATTCTCCATGAGGGTCCGTGTTTATGACTTGCGGCATTTACAGTATTACCGTTTCCTCCTATCATTATACCTTCTTTGCTAAAAGGTTTCAGTCTGAGAAGGTGGGTAACAGTGGTATTTTTAAAGTTTCCCAAGGTAAGGAGTTTGTCGGGATTTGCTTTTTCCCATTTATTGAGAGAATCTACCATTGCATAAAAACTTAATTTTAATATATCGGAAAGAGTTTCTGTATTGGGAGTAGATACTATATTTATGAAAGGATTCGTTGGGTAATGTTTTAAAATATGTGCGGTATGAAAAGAAGATGGTTTATAAACAGCTACTTTCATAGTATCAAATTCGTCCCATAATTGTTCGTACATTTTATTCCACCACACCTCAAAATACACTGCTTCGGGTTTGTTATGTTGGTATTCATAGTTCCATTTTTTGAGATCTTTATAGATTTTATACATTTTTTTGTCCATAAAAATAGTGTCTAATCCCTCCAGCATAAAAGAAGTATTTTCGGATGCTTTGAGGTTGAAGTTATCATTTTGCAAATCCATCATATCTTGAATGGTTATTTTGGAAAGCGTTCCTAATACGTTATTTATACGTCGGTTTCTATAATATTCATAATTATCATCATATACGTAATATGGGTATAGAGTATCTATTGGGTACTGGTTAGCGGAGCTTACAAATCCTTTTTTAGGGTTCAGTTCGTATGCGTTCTGTTCTTGGGGAATAAATTGTGTCCATTCGTATTTGCTATCTGTTCCGTCCATAAGAAATTTTCCTTGTTCTTTCCATTTAAGAGGAAATTTTCCTTCTACCCATATAGCAATATTTCCAAATACATCTCCATAAATAACATTTTGAGCGGGAGAGTCAAAATAAGACAGGGATTCTAAAAAGTCACTATAATTTTTCGCTTTATTAAGAGTGTAGAATATTCTAAAAAAATTTGATTGCTCGTGGGCAACCCATCGCATAGCAAAATTAGTTGTTTGGCTGCTTGATTTAAAGTTTCTATCATATACAATAGGTCCGTAGTGTGTATAGAGAACAGTATCTATAAAAGTTTTTTCGCCTCTTATTTTAATTTTTTCTAATACGGTTTGTGTTTTAAGCCATTTTTCGTTATACTTATACTCTTCTCGTTTAGAATTTGCAAATTCTATGAGATAAAAATCTACTACATCACGTGGAGAATTTGTAAATCCCCATCCAATAGAATCAGTAAATCCTATAATAATTCCAGGTTGCCCTGGGAATAATGCCCCCATAACATTTACAGTAGGGCAGTTCAGATGTGATACATACCATAGAGAGGGGGAATTTAATCCTAAATCTGGTTCGTTTGCAAGAAGCACATTTCCGCTGTAGCTTTTTTGAGGTGATACGGCAAAATTATTACTTCCATTCAAAGGATCTGGCTGTGATATAGTTTCTATTATTTTTTCTGTGGGTATTTTTTCATCAGGTTTTGATGTTTTGAGAATATCAAATGTATATCCTTTTTCAGAATTGTTTACTACGGGAGAGAGAGCAGAATATTTTTCGGGAAAAAGAAAGTTAAACGTTTCTTTTCCTAATATATGTACTAAATTTGTATTTTCTAAATCTCTGTTCCCCGATGAAAGTTGGTCTGACATTTCCATTTGTAGGAGTGCCATTTTGAGTATGTCCCATTTTTCGGGTTTATAATCTAAGAGTTTATATTCTATTGGATAATTTTTATATCCGAGATGTGAAATATATTCATTGACACCATCAATAAATGGTTGCAGCACTTTCATAATAGTAGTATCTTTTTCAATATGCTCGATATGTTTTTGTGCATAGTAGACCATACCTTTTCTTCTTTGTTCCCTATCAATAGGTAGGGTAATACTTCCTAAAATTTCAGAGAGTCTACCTGCTGTTTTTTTCATCTGGAACTCCATCTGCCATAATCTATGAAACGCTGCTATATACCCTTGTGTATAATACATATCATACTCATTATTTGCAAAAATATGTGGAATATATTGTTTATCCCAATATACTTTAACAGATTCTTTCAACCCTTTTAACTGGAGTGTAGGCGGTATTTTCAATGCCTCATTTTCACTATTTTTCCAAAATCCATGGAGGGGATCAAAAAATTTTCCTAATGGTGGAACGTTAGAAATTCTCCTATCCAGCATAAAAAATAATAACAGGGCAATACAACTGTAAAAAATAAAAGTAAAAACTTTCATAGCTTTCATAATATTATTTTATATTCCTAAAGTATTTAAAATATCTGCTCCTTGATACAGAAGAGCAATTATAAGCCATACAATAAAAATAAAAGGAAGCAATATTGCATATACTAATGTTTTCTTCTCGTGTCCTAAGTGCATAAACTCTGCTACTATATAAAATGCCTTTAAAATAGTGAGTACAAGAAATATACCTGTTCTTACTGTTCCTGCATCCATCACAAAAGCTATGATAAATTCTATAACTGTAACCACAAAAAGGATAAGGGTTACCTTAAATATAAGAAATGCTTTTTCTTTACTAATAGGTTGAATTTCTCTATTTTTTTCTTGATAATTGTAATTTTTCATAATAATTTTTCATTTAAATGAGATAAAAACAAGTAAAAACAAATACCCAAACAAGGTCTACAAAGTGCCAATATAAACCGACTTTTTCAACCATTTCGTAATGTCCTACGGATTCTAATTTTCCTACTACGGCTTGATAAAATATAAGGAAGTTCAAGCAAACTCCGCTAAAAACGTGAAATCCGTGAAATCCGGTTATAAAGAAAAATAATGCCGCAAAATTAGGAGGACCGTATTGATTATGTGCCAAGTTTGCACCGTAAAATATTGTTCCATCAAGCATTTTTCCTCCTCCTTCCGTTCCCGCAATAAAATGAGACCATTCCCATGCTTGGCATCCGAGAAATGTTAATCCCCCTAATATAGTCCAAAGCATCCATTTTTCTACTCCTTTTCTATCCATACGTTGCCCCGCTTCCACCGCTAATATCATAGTAACAGAGCTGAGTATAAGCACAAAAGTCATTATTCCTACAAACACTAATGGCATAGATACCCCATGAAAAAATGGTACTCCATCAAATACTTTCTCGGGAAGGGGCCAGTAATTCTGTGAAAATACAAACTCTTTTACATCTCCTTCAAAAGAAGGAAAGCTTATCCGCGTTGTCCCGTAAGCAATTAAAAAAGCAGAAAAGGTAAATGCATCCGATAGTAAAAAAAACCACATCATAAGCTTTCCATAGCTTACCCTCATGGGTTCCACTCCCCCTGACCATAGATTTTTTGTATAAGATGATAATGTAATTGTGTTTGACATAAAAAATTGATAATAAAATTAATTGTTTAATATTAAAAAAAAATAAAGATATACCCATAAAAACGTTAAAAAATGCCAAAAAGTAACACATAATTGCATCCACAAGGCATCTTGAAAATATTTTTCTTTCTGTAATATCAGAAAAAGAACAATTATAAGAAAAATAATACCACCGATAAGGTGCATACCATGCAACCCACTCAAAACATAAATAAAAGACCCCGCAGGATTCCCTACAAAATAAATGTTATAAGAAACTAGCTGAATCCATCCTAACCACTGCATACATATAAAAAACATTCCTAAAAAGATGGTTGTACAAAGAAATACTATGGTTTTATTTTTTTTCTTTTTTAGAAGATAAAAATATGCTATTTGAACACTAACACTGCTTATAACAACTATGAGAGTGGAATAGAAAAAAAGAAAAGGTATTTCTATAATAAGCCATTCTGCTTCTGACTTCTTTACAATATAAGCACTGGTAAGAGAAGCAAAAATCATGATGATAGAAACAATAAAAAGCCAAAGTGCAAATTTCTTTGGATTCATTTTTAAAATAGTATCTTTTTTTATATAATCTGTGTTTTGAATTTCTGTAGAGGTTGTCATATTATTAAGTATTATGTTTTATCAAAAAGAAACGATATTTGAACTACGGGTAAATAAATAAAAGAAGCAAACATAAGATTTGTGGCTGCTTTATCAGAGCGATCACGAATGAGTATAAAGGTTTGCAATAAAAATAAAACCCCGCAAATAGTAGCTATAACCGCTGAATTAATCCCTGTAATGTGAAAATATGCAGGTAATAGTCCAATGGGTATTAAAAATAATGCGTATATCATTATAATAATGGCTGTTTTTAAATCTTTTTTTCCTCCAAAAGGGAGCAATTGAAAGCCAGCTTTCTTATAATCTACATCTGACACCCATGCTATTGCCCAAAAATGTGGAAATTGCCATATAAATTGAATACCAAATATAATCAATGCTTCATAACTTATACTTCCTGAAAAGGCAGTCCAACCTAATAACGGCGGCAGAGCCCCGGGAATTGCTCCTACAAAAACTGCTATAACTCCTACTCTTTTTAATGGGGTATATACGTATGCATATATCAGAAGAGAAAACAATGCTATAAATGTAGTAAGAATATTGGAGAAAAGATAGAGTATGGTTAATCCCATAAAACCCACAACGAAAGCAAAGTATTTTGCCTCCGTTTTCGTTAACGAATAGGTAGGAAGAGGTCTGTCTTTTGTCCTATCCATAACACTATCATATTTTATTTCTAATATTTGATTTATAGCTACTCCGCATCCGGATATTAAAAAACTACTCAAAAATAATATACAAAATAAAACTATGTTTATCTTTTCATTACTTGCTAAAATATATCCAAAACCAAAGGAAAAAGAAACAAGAAAAGAAAGACGTGGCTTCATAAGGGCAAAAAATAAAGATGCCTGTTTTTGAAAAGGAACAATACTTATAAAAAGATTCATACTTGTATTCTTATTTTTTTGTATCTAAAGTATTTTTAGTTATATGAGCTTATGTGTTTTTTATATTATACGCAAAACTAATAAAATTATTCTTTTTATTCTATAATTTCATCTTTTCTATTAAAAAGAATAGTTATTTAATGATATGTTTTCTCTATTGTATCAGAAAAATATTTGTTTCTCTGTGAATGGCTCTCTCATTATTGCATTTTCACGTAATAATTTCTATTTTTAGAAGAAAAAAAATTTTTTTTAACGAAAAACAAAGGTTTTTGTAATAATATAATGTGATAATATAAATAAATAAATAAAAAATGTAATATTACAAACAAAATAGATTTTCTTTATTATTAAAGTAAAGTTCAAATAACTAATTAATCCTTAATAAATATATTATATTTTATGAACAAATCAGATTTAGTTGACTACATCGCTCCAAAGGCGGGGGTGACAAAAAACCAAGCAGCACAGGTAATAGATGCTTTTGTAGATGGAATAGCCGAAGCATTAGCAAAAAATGATAGGGTGCTTCTCGTAGGTTTTGGGACGTTTAGTGTATCTAAGAGAGAAGCAAGAGTAGGGAGAAATCCCCAAACGGGAAAACCTCTTAATATAGAAGCGAAAAATGTAGTGAGGTTCAAAGTTGGTAAAAAACTCAGTGATGCTTGTAGTTAAAAATTACTAATTTACTTTTCACTACACCTCGTAACCCCTGAGCAAAATTCAGGGGTTATTTTTTATAAAGAAAATGATATTATTTCTCTCTTTATCCTTACTATATAAATAATAGATCAATCTCAGAAAAAGAGAGTGTCTGAAAATTCTTTTTTTTCTGCAACTATTTAATTTTAACTCTTTTGATAATCAAACAGTTACAAAATTATAAATGTATCAAAAGTAATTTTTTGGATGCTTTCTTTTTTGGTATGTTCTAAACAAATATTTTTTAGAACATACTTTAAGTCTCAAAGTATCTTTGCTCCTTCTTTATTTATATGAGAGATGTAAAGAGTAGATTGGATATTATTTTGAGTGAAAAGAGATTGGACTTTTTCAGTAATGGTCTCTATTTGGGTTTTATTTTTGAATAAAAAAAAGAGAGATGGTCCTGACCCTGAGATACCAAAAGAAATAACATCAGAAAAATTATAAGCAATATTTTTTATGGTATCAAAACAAGGGATAAGTTTAGAACGAACGGGTTCTACAATAATATCTTTCATAGATTCGGAGAGCATTGTGAGGTCATTATTATAGAGAGCGGCTACAAAAGTAGCGGAATGTGCGGTATGGGCTATCATTTTGTTCATTGGTATTGCAGAAGGTAGCATTTTTCTCGCGTATTCTGTTTTTATTTCTATATGAGGGTAAATAATTGCGATGGTGAGATGGGGAGGGATTGGAAGGGAGAGGGTTTTCAGAGGATTGTATTGTCTGATGAGTATAATACCTCCGAGTAAAGAAGGGGCAACGTTGTCTGCATGTTCTTGTCCGCTTGCTGCTTTTTCTCCTGCCATTGCGTGTTTCAATAAATCTTCTTTGGAGAGAGGATTATTTAAAAGGGTATTTACCGCTACTGCTCCTGCAACCGCACTTGCGGAGCTGGATCCTAAACCACTTCCAAAGGGCATTTTTTTTACTATTTCTATATCTATTCCTCCATCAAATATTTTTTTTTCTTTGAGTTCTTCTAAAAGAGATAAGATACTTACTCCTGCTGTGTTTTCTGCGGGGTTATAAGGAAGTCGATTATTATCTCCTTTTATAGAGGTAATACGAACTTTTTTTTGGTTATTGATAGATACGGTAACTTCGTCTCCGGGTTCTTGTATTGCTAATCCCAAAATATCAAAACCACAGTTCAGATTTGCTACGGAAGCAGGAGCAAAAGCCGTAATTTTATTTTTCATATTCTCAATGTTACTTTTCGTCTTCGTAAGTATAATTATCTTGTATGAAAGAACTACTCAAACTAATGATTTCAGCAAAGACACCCGCAGAGGTAACTTCAGCTCCTGCTCCTGGTCCCTTCACAACTAATGGGCGTTGGGAATATCTTTTTGTGGTAAAAGAAACAATATTATCACTTCCGAAGAGATTGTAAAAAGGGTGTTTGATATTGACATTTTGGAGGGAAACAGTGATTTTCTTTTTCTCTAATTTGGCAATGAATCGGAGTTTTTTTCTTTTATCTCTTGCTAGTAGCAGTTTATTTTCCATTATTCTGTCATGTTTTTTTAATTCTTGATAGAATGCTTCTATATTTGGAGTATTAAAGCATTCCTCGGGGAGAATGGGTTTTAAAATTACGTCTTGTATTTCTAATTTATACCCTACTTCTCTTGAGAGGATGAGAATTTTTCTTACCACATCCATACCTTTGAGATCTTCTCTGGGGTCGGGTTCTGTCAGTCCTTTTTCTTGGGCTTCTCGGACGATATCACTAAAAGCTGTTCCTTTTTTAAAATTATTAAAAATATAAGAAAGTGTTCCTGATAAAATACCCTCTATTTTTATAATTTCATCTCCACTATAAATAAGGTCTTGAAGAGTTCGTATAATAGGAAGACCCGCTCCCACATTGGTTTCATATAAAAACTTTACCCCTTTTTTGAGAGATATTTTATGAAGATTTTCATACAGAGTATAGTCAGAAGAGTTAGCAAGTTTATTAGGAGTAATAATAGAGATATTAGAAGAGAGAATATCCTCGTAATGATGCACCAATTCTAAGCTGGAAGTGCAGTCCACAAAGACGGGATTGGTAAGATTATACTCTTTCATTCTTGTTATATATGTGTCCATACCATATTCTTCTGAGTTATTTTCTATAGTATCTTTCCAATTTTTTAATTCTATACCGTCTATGTCAAAAATCATTTTTTTAGAGTTGGTAATGCCAATGACTCTGATTTTTAATTTATTTCTGACGATAAGATGCTCGTATTGTTCTTGTATTTGTTGTAATAAACTTGTTCCAATAAGCCCAATTCCTACCAAAAATATATTGATAGTTTTAATATGGGAAAGAAAAAATGCTTCGTGAAGGGAATTTATTGCTTTTGTGAGATGGTGTTTATTTATAACCAAAGAGATATTATATTCAGATGATCCTTGTGCAATGGCAATTACGTTGATACCATTCCTTCCGAGTGTTTGAAAGAGACGCCCTGTCACACCTGGTGTGTTTTTCATATTCTCTCCTATAATTGCAAGTATAGAAAGGTTCTCTTCTCTATAAACGTCTTCTATTGTTTTATGGCTTATTTCTTGTGCAAATTCTTTGTGAATAATTTCCTGAGATAGTTTTGCATCTTTGGGGGTCACAGCAAAAGTAATAGAATGTTCGGAAGAACTTTGGGTAATCAATATCACATTGATATTTCTATCTGCCAAGGATCTGAAAAGCCGAGAAGCAATACCTGGAACGCCTATCATTCCGGAACCCACTACATTCAAGATAGTAATATCTTCTATGCAAGGAATCCCTTTCACGGGTAGTTTTCGAGAATCTCCTTTTTTATCTATGAGAGTGCCTTTGGCATCTGGATTAAAAGTATTCTTTATCCAAATAGGAATATTTTTAGAGAATGCGGGTTGGATAGTAGGAGGGTAAATAACCTTTGCTCCAAAATGAGACATTTCCATCGCTTCTATGTAAGTAAGGCGTGGGAGCGTATAAGCATCTTTTACTTTACGTGGGTCTGCGGTCATAACTCCATCTACATCTGTCCAAATCTCTATACTTTTTGCACGCAAACTATATGCAATGATAGATGCTGTGTAATCAGATCCTCCTCTGCCCAAAGTAGTCGTTTCATCATTCTCGGTGCTGGCAATGTATCCGCTACAAATAACTATTTTGTCCGAATATTGAGAGAATATTTTCTTGGTAAGCAGCTCTGTTTTTCTAAAATTTACCTTTGCATTTCCAAAAGTTCCGTCTGTCTTTATGACAGACCGAGTATCTAAGTATATGCAGGAGATTTTTTTATACCTCATGTACAATGTCATTATATTACTAGATAGTCTTTCTCCAAAACTCTGTATAAGGTCAGAACTCCGAGGGCTTAATTCTTTTACTAAAAACACTCCGTTCAATAAACTTTCTAATTCCTGAAAATGCTTTTCTATTGTGGTTATTCCCTCTTCTAACCACTTTCCTTTGGTAAGGTTTTGTATAATTTTCAAATGCCCTTCTTTTAAGGATTTCACGTCTTCCAAATAACTTGCATCCTGTATAGATGCTTTATTTGCTACGGTAATGAGTTTATTGGTTACCTGATGCATAGCCGAAACCACTACACAAAACTTTTTTTTCTTTTTTACATAACTTTCTATAATTGCACCCGACTTACGAAAATTTTCTAAAGATCCAACCGATGTTCCCCCAAATTTTATGACTATCATTTTTAATAGAATAGAAACAAATAATTTTTATAAATAAAAATATCCCAATATTATAAATACGAAAGCCCATGTTAGCAAAAAAAACAAAAAAATAACATTTTGTAATATATTTTCGTTTTTTTACGTCTTTTTTTACGTCTTTTTTTATTGTAGAGAAATAAATAATTGAATAATCTGAAAAAGAGATGGGGATCCGAAAAGACAGTTTTTTTATGCAACCATTTTATAAATATTTTGATTGAGATTTATGATTTTTTAATTTTTACTATTATGGATGTTTCCCTTCTTTTTTAAAAAAGAATAAGTATAATAAAATAAGGATTTTATGGATTAATACTAAAAAAAACAGATACATATTCAATGACAGGGTTTCATTTTATTTCACCAATAAAAAAGTTCCAAAAGTTTTTCGGGTACTCTCTTTTTTCTTTAAAATATTTTTTTATTTCTTATTATCTTTAAAAAATCGCATAAATTTATTAGCAAAAATAAAGTCATGTAACTCCATGCATTCGCTGTATATAATATTTGTATTATTTCCTTCCCATAGCTTTTTTCCTTGATAAATAAACATTATATTTTCTCCTATTTCCATCACGGAGTTCATATCATGGGTTACAATGATAGTGGTAGTATTAAGTTCTTTTGTAATATCATAGATTAAAGTATCTATTTTAATGGAAGTTTGTGGGTCTAGCCCGGAGTTTGGTTCATCACAAAAAAGATATTCGGGATAATTAACTATAGCTCTTGCTATACCTACTCTTTTTTTCATTCCACCGCTGAGTTCGGATGGCATTTTTTTATTTATTCCTACTAGTCCTACTTTTTCTAAACAAAAATTTACCCTTTGGATTTTTTCTTGAGGGGGCATTTTAGTAAGCATGTGGATAGGGAACATGATATTTTCTTGCACATTCAGAGAATCAAAAAGAGCGCCTCCTTGGAAGAGCATTCCTATTTTTCTTCGTATTTCTGTTTGTGAGAATTTATCTGATTCATATAAACTTACTCCATCAAAAAAAATATTCCCTTCATCTGGCTTCACTAATCCTACCATACATTTTAAAAGCACGCTTTTACCTGTTCCACTCGCTCCTATTATAAGATTTGTTTTTCCTCTTTCAAATGATCCCGATATTTGAAATAAAACTTGTTTTTCTTGAAATTTTTTACTGATTTCTTTTATTTTTACCATTGTTTTTTGTTTTACTTTTTCGTATTTTTTTGGATATAATAATCTATACATTATGCAAGGTGTCTAATAATTTTTTATGTATTCACAAAGAGTTGTAGTTCGGGTATTTTCTTTATTTGGCTTATGAATTGATTGCTCATATTTATCGGGAGTTTTGATGCGATGAGGTCCGTTTGTAATGATTCTGTTGTCTCTTTTACTACTATTCTGATGGGGTATTTTCCTTTATTTTGATGTAAAATTTTATAGGTTTCTTCTATAAGATGGTGGTTTATATCGGATAAGTTCAGGGTAATGGTGATGTTTTTAATGAGTTTTTCTCTTATATGCTCTAAAAAATGTATATCTGTGACTCGGAATTCTATTTCGTTTTCTTTATTGTATCTGTTTTGCACTTTCCCTTCTATAAATATAAATGCTCCTTTCACAAAATATTGTTGGAATTTATTGTATTGGTCTGTAAAGAAATACAATTGGTAAGATGATGTATAGTCCTCTATGGTAAGGATGTTGTAGGGGTTTCCCGTTTTGGCTATTTTTTGGATTACATCTTGGACTATGCATGCGATGGTAATTTTAGGTATGTTTTTTATTGTTTCTAATTTGGAAAGTTGGCTGACGTTTGTGTTGCAAAAATATTGTATATCTATGTGATACATGTCCAATGGATGTCCTGTAATGTAGAGTCCGAGGATTTCTTTTTCTATGTCTAGTTTTTCTTTTTCGGTATAAGGTTCTATATCTGTGAGTTTAGGTTTGGAAAAGTGGGAGGCATTATTTCCTGAGGAGAAGAGAGAGTTTATAGCCCCTTGTGTTTCTTGAAGTTTTTTTTGGGCATATTTTAAGATGATATCTACGAGAGTTTGATTGGTGTTGGGAGATGGTTCTAAGTATTGTTTTCTGTGAAATTCGGTGAAACAATCAAAAGACCCTGATTTAGCGAGTGCTTCAATAGTTTTTTTATTGAGAGATGTTTCGGCGGTTCTTTCGGCGAAGTCCCATATATCTTTAAAGTGTCCTTTTTTTTCTCTTTCTTCTATTATGGAGCGTATGTTTGCTTCTCCTGCTCCTTTGAGTGAGCCGATTCCGAATCTTATACTCCCTTCTTCATTTACTGTAAAATTATATTGTGATTCGTTGATGTGTGGTCCGAGGATTTTTATGTCAAAATTTTTACAGTCTTCTATAAAAAAAGAGATGTTTTCTATATCGGAAGAATATGACAGGAGTGCAGCCATGTATTCGGGGGTAAAATTTGCTTTGAGATAGGCGGTTTGGTAAGCAAGTATAGCATAAGAGGCGGCGTGTGATTTATTGAATGCGTATTCGGCAAATTTTTCCCAATCTTTCCATATTTTTTCACATGTATGGACGTCATATCCGTTGTTTTTGCATCCTTTGATGAAGTCGGGTTTTAACTTATCTAATGTTTCTTTGATTTTTTTTCCCATGGCTTTTCGGAGAGAATCCGCTTGTCCTTTGGTAAAAGAAGCAAGTTTTTGAGAGAGGATCATAACCTGTTCTTGATATACTGTGATGCCGTATGTTTTTTCTAAAATTTCTTTGGTATCGGGTATTTCATATTTTATGGGTTCTCTGCCGTGTTTTCTTTCAATAAAAGAAGGGATATAATCTATGGGACCTGGTCTGTATAAGGCGTTCATTGCAATAAGGTCTTCTATGTTATCGGGTTTGAGGTCTTTGAGGTATTTTTGCATTCCCGCAGATTCAAATTGGAATATTCCGTTTGTAAGTCCTTGTTGGAATAATTTGTAAGTAGATGTGTCATTTAATGGTAAGTCATCTATATGTATGTTTATTTTTCGTCGTTTTTGTATATTTTTGAGTACTTCTCGCATAATGGAAAGAGTGGTGAGTCCTAAAAAGTCCATTTTGAGCATTCCTGCTTTTTCAATAACTTCGTTATCGAATTGAGTTACGCTGAGTTTTGCATCTTTTGCTACGCTGGTGGGAATATGATTGGTTATCTCGTCGGGAGAAATAATAACTCCGCAGGCATGTACCCCTGTATTTCTAATAGTTCCTTCTAATTTTTTTGCTTCTTGGAGAAGCTTGCTTTTATTATCATTGCCTTTGAATATGATGTCTAATTCTTTTACTTCTTGGATAGCTTTTTCTATTGTAATTCCTGCTTTTTCGGGGATAAGTTTGGAGAGAGATTCTGCTTCGCTTGCTAAGTTAAGAACTCTTGCACAATCACGTATAGAGGACTTGGTAGCCATACTGCCATATGTAATAATTTGAGCTACTTTCTCTTTTCCGTATTTACTGATGACGTATTGGAATACTTTATCTCTGCCTTCATCATCAAAATCAATATCCATATCGGGCATAGATACTCTGTCGGGGTTGAGGAATCTTTCAAAGAGTAAGCCATATAATAAAGGGTCTATGTTGGTGATTCCAATGCAATATACTACAAGAGATCCTGCTGCGGATCCCCTTCCTGGTCCTACCCATACTCCATTTTTTTTTGCATAGGATATAAAATCTTCTACTATTAAAAAATACCCT
Organism: Chitinophagaceae bacterium; assembly: GCA_030053935.1. Lineage (NCBI taxonomy): Bacteria > Pseudomonadati > Bacteroidota > Chitinophagia > Chitinophagales > Chitinophagaceae > Chitinophagaceae bacterium. The sequence continues at coordinate 2,418 of JASGCU010000051.1, read as the reverse complement.
GCATACCCTTGTCTTTTTATAATCTCTAATTCGAATGTTAATCTTTCTTCTATTTCGGGGGTTATTTGTGGATAGCGTTTCTTTGCTCCCTCGTAGGTTAAGTATTGTAAATAATCCTCTTGAGAATCAAATTCTTTCGGGATATCGAATTTGGGAAGCAATACATCTTTTTGTAAAACATATTTTTCTGTTTTGTCTAATATATCTTGAATAGTATGGATTGCTTCAGGGATGTCAGCAAATAATTGCTCCATTTCCCGAGATGATTTGAAATAAAAATCATTGCTCGGCAGGACAAATCGTTTTCCACGACCAGTACCCGTAGGGCTATCCATAGTTTCTCCGTCTCTGATGCAAAGCATTATTTCATGGGAACGCACATCTTCTTTTTCTAAATAAAAAATTTCATTTGCAGCTATAATTTTGATATTGTGTTTATGTGCGAATTTTAATAAGACATTGTTTAGGTATTGCTCTTTTTCATCTGCCTTATTTCTGATGATCTCTATGTAAAAATCTTCTCCAAAATTTTCTTTCCACCAAAGAAGAAGTTCTTCTCCTTTCATCTCACCCTGATTGAGTATTGCATCGGGGATTTCTCCCTTTGCGCTGCCACTCAGTGCTATTATATTTTCTTTATATTTTTGTATTAAGGCTTTATCAACACGTGGATAAAGCCCATACATTCCTTCTGAATAGCCCAAAGAGCAGAGTTTTACTAAGTTGTGGTATCCTTGTTTGTTTTTTGCTAAAAGAACTTGTTGCGTCATTTTATCAGGGGTATCTCTGGTAAATTTATTGGTGAGCCGTTGTTCTGATACATAGAATTCGCAACCTAAAATCCCCTTTATATTTGCTTTTTCACATTCTGCTAAAAAATGAAAAGCACCGAACATATTTCCCAAATCTGATAATCCTACGGCGGGCATATTCATGTTTTTTGCTTTTTCTACTATTTTTTGGACTGATGCGAGAGAGGTGAGGACTGAATACTGGCTATGGACATGGACATGAACGAATGAGGAGTTCACAGATGTATTTGTTGGAGCAGAAGATATTATTTCTTTTGTTTTGTTTTTTTCTTCTGCTTTAGTAAAATTAGAAGTATTGAGCTGGGGTGCTTCGTATTCTATTTCCTCTTTAGGGATGGTTGGAATGAAAACATCGTGTTTTATAAGTCCAAAAAAACATCGAGCAGTTGCATGCACATCGAAAGTAGCATCGTGCATATTTTCAAAACTTACTCCAAATAGTTTGGTATGCAATTCTGAAAGGGTAGGCCATTTGTATTTCCCTGCTCGTCCTCCGGGTAACTTGCAGAACTCTGTGCTGTCTTTTTGGGTGTCAAACCATTTTATTTTTGAAAAAATATTTTCTATATCCAAGCGAAAAAATTCTGCTCCCACTATTTTTATGTCAAATTCAATATTGTGCCCAATCAGAACTTGTGAATTTTCCAAATCATTTTTAAAAAGAAGCATAATCCTTCTCAAATCCTCTCCTTCTAATAAAGCACGCTCGGTGGTTATCCCATGTGTTTTAGTGGCATTATAAGGAATATCAAAACCTACGGGTTTGATAAGAAAATTGTTCTGCGATACTAATGCCCCTTTTGGAGAATGCACTTGCCATGCTATCTGCACTACACGAGGCCAGTTATGAGATTCGCTCAAAGGAGCGTTTTGATGAGCAGGTAAACCTGTTGTTTCTGTGTCAAATATAAGATACATTTGTAATTATGAGTTATAAATTATTTTTTTATTTTCAATAATAAGCGCAACACAAACCTACAGATTTTTATCCTTTTATGGCATTTGTGTGTAATAAAAAAAGAGTATGAGACCGAAAAGTCACTTTTGATACACTTGTCGTTTTGTAATTGTTTGATTATCAAGAAATTTTAAATTTCATATTTGTGTAAAAAAACTTTTTGGACATGCTCTTTCTATTCCAAACAATAAAATCAATTTTATAAACCCTACTTTGTGCATTATTTTGTTTTCTTCCTAAAAAATACTATATTTATATTATGTTTAAAATAACATATACTATCTTTTACTTAACGTGTATTTAAAATGAAAAAAATACGTATTCTCATTTTTTTGTGTATTACAAATCATTCCATTGCTCAGTCATTTTCAGAGAAAACAAGCAATGGCTTTACTTTTGCAGGGGAAGAAAATAGTGCGGCGGCTTTTGTGGATATTGATAATGACGGCGATGAAGATCTTCTTTATTCCAATATATTTTATAAGAATAACGACGAGGAGGGCTTTTCGTCTTTTTTTACTTTTGTAGGTGCAAGTAATGTAATAGCTTTTGGAGATTATAATGGGGATGGCTTTGCAGATGTATTTATAGCAAATACTCTGTATAGAAACAATGCGGGAACAGGTTTTACTGCTATTCGCACTTTTA
>JASGCU010000050.1 GCA_030053935.1 Chitinophagaceae bacterium | reverse complement strand
TGGGACTCTGTGGGATATTTTTTAATTTTTTATATAATGTAATTTTTTTTATAAAACCATAATGTATACTAAAATGTCAGAATTTTATTACCCAGAATTATCAAAAATTATTATGAATACTGCTTATAAAGTACATTCATTACTCGGACCTGGTTTGTTAGAAAGCACTTATGAAGCTTGTTTAGAATATGAGTTAAAAGAAAATAAATGTAGTGTGAAAAGACAAGTACTTTTACCCCTTACTTATAAAGGCATGGTTTTACAAGACAGTTACAGAATAGATTTATTAGTAGAAGAAAAAATAATTATAGAATTAAAATCGGTAGAAACTTTATCAGACGTGCATTTCAAACAATTATTGACCTATCTTCGTTTATCAAATATAAAAGTAGGGTATCTTATAAATTTTAATGTTATTTCACTCAAAGGAAATATTTTTAGAAAAGTAGTATGAAGAAAATAATAAAACAACACGACATAACCGATTGCGGAGCAGCCTGTTTGGCATCTATCTCCGCTCATTATGAGCTTTTATACCCCATTGCTCATATACGTCAGATGGCTTCTACTGACAAAAAAGGAACGAATGTATTGGGAATGATAGAAGCAGCCAACAAACTTGGCTTCACTGCAAAGGGAGTAAAAGGTCCCTTAGATGCTCTCTTTAAAATCCCTAAACCTGCCATAGCACACGTGATAATAAAACAAGCACTCCAACATTTTGTGGTTATTTATAAAATAAATAAAAAATATATATGGGTAATGGATCCTGGGGAGGGAAGGATGATTCGGAAGACGTATGCAGAATTTCAAACAGAATGGACGGGAGTTCTCATTATTTTAGTTCCGAATGAGCAATTTCAATCGGGAAATAAGAAAGTATCCACCCTCAGTCGCTTTTGGAATCTCGCTTCCCCGCATACAAGTGTTATTACACAATCCCTTGTAGGAGCTGTCTTGTATAGTATATTAGGACTTTCTACCTCTGTATTTGTGCAGAAGATATTAGATTATGTTCTCGTAGATGGCAATAGAAATCTGTTACATCTGATGGGTATTGCTATGCTTATCATTGTTTTAATAAACGCATGTATAGGAGGGGTTCAGAATTTTTTAATTACCAAAACGGGGCAAAAGATGGATGCAGCACTTATTTTGGGATATTATAGACATTTGCTTTCCCTTCCACAGCAGTTTTTTGATACCATGCGAGTAGGAGAAATTACTTCCCGAATAGGTGATGCTATAAAAATACGAGTATTTATCAGCAATGTAGCAATGAATCTCGTAGTAAACGTTCTCATAGTTTTGTTTACCTTTGCTTTGATGTATATCTATTCTTGGAAGTTGGCTTTATTGGTAACCGTTTCTATTCCTTTTTTTGTCATCATCTACCTTGCTTTTAATTATTTAAACAAAAAATATCTCCGAAAGATAATGGAACAAGCGGCGGACTTAGAGTCACACTTGGTAGAATCTCTCACTGCTATAGGAACGATAAAACGTTTTGCTACGGAGCAACACTCCCAATTGAAGACAGAAAGTCGTTTTATAAAATTGCTCGAATCTTCTTTTATAAACGCAAAGGGACATATTTTTTCTAATAGTTTCAGCGGACTTCTCTCCAATCTGGTAACCATTGCTATTCTCTGGTATGGATCTACAAAGGTTTTAGATCAGCAACTCACCCCTGGAGCATTGATGTCTTTTTATGCCTTAACGGGATATTTATTAGCACCTATATCTTCCCTTATCAGCAGTAATCAAGCAATTCAAGATGCTCTTATTGCAGCAGATAGATTATTTCAGATAATGGATTTAGAGCGGGAACAAGAGGAACAAGGAAAATTAGTATTAACTCCACAAATGGTGGGAGATATACAGATTAAAAATATTTCTTTTCGGTATGGTTCTCGGCAGTATGTATTTTCAGACCTCTCTCTTACCATAGAAAGGGGGAAAATGACTGCTTTTGTAGGAGAAAGTGGTTGCGGGAAAACTACCTTATTATCTCTTTTACAAAATATTTATACTCCACAATCGGGAATTATTGAAATAGGAGGATATGATATAAAGCACATACGAAATAATTCGCTTCGTAAAATAATAAGTGTCGTTCCCCAACAAATAGATATTTTTTCGGGGTCTATAATTGAAAATATTTCTTTAGGAATAGAAGAACCCGATATGGAAAAGATATTAACGCTTTCCAAAATGTTAGAAATAGATACATTTATAGAAAAACTTCCCCACTCTTATATGACTGTATTGGGAGAGCATGGGGTTTCTCTCTCAGGTGGAGAAAGGCAAAGATTAGCTATAGCAAGAGCATTATACCTCAATCCCGAAATACTCATATTAGACGAGGCAACTTCCGCTTTGGATGGGCATTCAGAATCCGTAATAAAAAAAGTGCTTCTCCAACTGCGTTCTGATGGAAAAACCCTTATAATCATAACACATCGGCTTTCTTCTATTTTTGAAGCTGATATCATACACGTATTAGAAAATGGAAGAGTAATAGAATCGGGAAATCACCAACGTCTCATTGCTCTGCAAGGAAAATATTATTCTTTTTGCAAACACCAATTGCTGGGATTTGAAAATTTATGAACAGTGCATTTCAGCAGTTTACATGATCTTATTAGGAGTGGCACCAAAAATAATACTTCCAATACGGAGAAGAGTACTTCCTTCTTGGAGAGCTATTTTATAATCATTGCTCATCCCCATGGATAATACTTGCATATTAATGAAGGGGTGAGATATATTTTTGGCAAGGGAGTCAAATTGTGTTTTTAGTTGAGCAAATTCCTTTCTTATTTTTTCTGTGTCTGCCGTATGAGTAGCCATTCCCATAAGTCCCATAATTCGGACGTGTGAAAGAGTATCGGCTATCTCTTTTTGGAAAGGAATACGTAGTTCATCCACTGTGAATCCTGATTTTGTGGTCTCTTCGGCAATATGTACTTGTATAAGACAGTTCACTATCTTGTTTATTTTTTGAGCTTCTTTTTGTACAGCCATGAGAAGGGATATATCAGAGATGCTGTGTATCATATATATAAAAGGGACAATCTGTTTTATTTTATTTTTTTGAAGATTTCCTATAAAATGCCAATGTATATCTTTTGGGAGTTGCTGATATTTTGAAAACAGTTCCTGAACTTTATTTTCCCCGAAGTGCTTTTGATTTGCTGTAGTATATACTTCTAAAATTTTTTCTACTGTCTGTGTTTTAGATACCACTACTAATGTGGTATGTGGGAGTATATATTGTGATTGTATGTGTGCGATTTGTGTTTTTTCCATTGTTTTGAGTTATAATGTATTATGATGATTGCAATATATATAAAAATATAAAAATAACCGCATAGATGCATAGAAAAATAAATATCTCTTTATTTACATGTATATTACTTTTTTTACTAAAAGAATAACTACTATTACACATTAAAATGCTATGAAAGAAGATATTAAAAAACCTCTCAACAAAGAACGACTGATAAAATACTTTGAAATAATAAAATTTGGAATGCCGTATAAAAGAAATTTCTTTATAGGACTTTTTGTATTAGGATGCTCCAGTTTTCTGTTAATGCTGTTCCCTATTATTTCAGGGAAACTCATAGATGCAGTATCGGGCAAGAGCAATTGGATACTACAAGACACTACAAGCATAGTTCTATCCCTCTTTGGAATCCTTTTTGTGCAAGGAATATTTTCTTTTTTACGAGTTATTTTTTTTGCTCGCTTTGCAGAACGTTCTCTTGCGGATATACGCAAAAAACTTTTCCACAAATTTACCAAGCTGCCCATTTCTTTTTACGATTCCCATAGAACAGGAGATCTTATAAGCCGAATAAACTCTGATATTGCAAGTTTGCAAGACACATTTACCTTTGTTCTTGGTGAAATTATCAGACAGCTTTCTATCCTTTTTTTTGGTATTACATCTATTTTTTATTATGCACCTTCTATGAGCATCTTTATGCTTGCTACGAGTCCATTTCTCATCATAACTGCTCTCGTATTAGGTAAAAAAATAAAAAAACTATCTCGCAACAATCAAGATTTGCTTGCTGAAAACACCATTATTGTAGAAGAAACTACGCAAGCAATACATATAGTAAAAAGTTTTACGAATGAACCTTTTGAAAATAAAAGATACCAGCAATCTATCAACGCATTGGTGAAAAATGCCTTGAAAGCTTCCATTTTTAGAGGTCTTTTTATATCTCTCATTATTGTTATTATTTTTAGCAGTATTTTTTCTATTCTTTGGTATGGTGCTGTATTGGTAGAGAAGGGAGAACTGACCATAGGAACGCTCATTTCTTTTGTGCTTAATACCACCTTTATAGGAGCATCCATAGCTGGCTTGGGAGAAATGTTTGCCCAAGTGCAAAAAAGTATTGGAGCATCAGAGCGGGTGTTAGAAATACTTCAAGAACCCGAAGAAGCTCCTCTGCAAAGAGAATCAATTGTATTTATAGACCCATCTTTTACAGATATACGCTTTGATAATGTATCCTTTGAATACCCTACCCGCAATGATATTACGGTGCTGCATAACATACACCTAGAAATAAAAACAGGAAGTAAAACAGCCATTATCGGAACGAGTGGATCAGGAAAAAGCACTATTACCAGCCTTCTTATGAGATTTTACGAACCTACGGGAGGCAAGATATATCTCAATAATATTCCTCTCAATGAGTATTCTTTGGAAAGTATTAGAAAAAGTATAGGAATTGTATCTCAGGATATTGTTCTATTCGGAGGAACGCTGTTAGAAAATATTCAATACGGCAATCTCCATGCTTCTTTTGAAGAAATAGAAAACGCCGCAAAGCAAGCAAATGCATACGAATTTATACAATCTTTTCCTGATAAATTCCATACTACTGTCGGAGAAAGAGGTATAAAACTCAGTGGAGGACAAAAACAAAGAATTGCTATAGCAAGAGCCATTCTTAAAAACCCTCCCATATTGATATTAGACGAAGCCACCAGTTCTCTCGATTCTCACTCCGAAAAACTTATCCAAGAAGCGCTCAATACTATCACCCAAAACAGAACTACTATTGTCATTTCTCACCGACTTGCATCTATTCGCAATGCTGACACCATACTTGTCATAGAAAAAGGAAATATTATAGAAAAAGGCACACACGAACAGTTGATGTCTCACAAAAATATCTATCATAAACTCGTAACTCTCCAATCAGATAGGCATGATACCATATGAGAAGGTTGAATTTTTAGAACCCAAAATAGTTAGCAATCTTAATATTTCTATAAAAGAAGATTTCACAGTGAAACCATAGTTTAAAATATTTTTGTTATTACCATAATGTATTAAATAGTATTTTTAAAACAACGAGTAAAAAAAGGTTTATAAAAATGAAATCCATTAACTACAAAATAACTACTCTTACCGACACAAATAAAAAAAACACCCGTTCTGATATCCTCGTAATATATACGGGAGGTACTATAGGGATGGTTCATGGGAAAAATGGGGTCTTACAACCCTTTAATTTTGAGAATATGGTGCAAAGGATTCCCGAATTAAATCTTTTGGACATTAAAATTACCGTTATTTCCTTTCCTAAACCCATAGATTCTTCCAATATAGATATAAAAGATTGGCAAAGTATCGGGGATATTATAGAACAAAACTATGCACAATATGATGGATTTGTTATTCTTCACGGAACTGATACCATGTCATATTCTGCTTCCGCTCTCAGCTACCTATTAGAAAACCTCAATAAGCCCGTTATTTTTACAGGAGCTCAAATTCCTATAAGTTCTATCAGGACGGATGCAAAAGAGAACTTCATTACAGCATTAGAAATAGCTGCGGATACAAAAAATAACACCCCCATAATATCAGAAGTATGTATTTATTTCAACTTTTCCCTTATGAGAGGAAATAGAAGCCAAAAAGTAAAAAGCAGCCAATTTGCCGCCTTTGACTCCCCTCATTATCCTTTTCTGGCAGAATCAGGAGTGAGTATTGAATATAATTTTGATAAAATGGCTCCTTATAAGGCAGATACACAGTTGAAAACATATAAAAATTTTGATACCAATGTTACTATTCTGAAACTTTTCCCCGGTATAAATAAGCATATAGTAGAAAGTATTTTTGCTATAAAAGGATTAAAAGGAATTATTTTAGAAAGTTATGGTTCGGGAAATATTATTAATGAAAAATGGTTGATAAGCTGTCTCAAAAAAAATATTGACAGAGGAATTATTGTTTTTAATGTAAGCCAATGCGTAGGCGGAACAGTTGTTCATGGAAAATACGAAACAAGTAGTATTCTCAACGATATAGGAGTGCTAAGCGGAGGTGACATCACTACCGAAGCAGCTGTCACAAAACTTATGTTTTTATTAAGCAGAGAGAAAGACATAGATTCTGTAAAAACAAAATTAGTTATACCTCTTGCTGGAGAGATGAAATAAATAACTCAATGTACTACACAAAAAATATATTAAAAAAATGTATTTTAATATTGAATCCACTCAGAAAACTCCTTTGTATAGTAAAAAATAAAAACACTTTCACATCTTAAAAAAATACTTCAATACATTATTTATAAAGTAAACACAAAAAATATGCATGTCCCCTTTGAAATCTTACCAAAAAATACCCGTATATGGGTATATCAATCTCATAGCCCAATAAAAGAAAAGATACTAACCCCACTTTTTCAAAAATTTTGTGAAGAGTGGATGTCTCATGGAAACCAACTCAGATGTTCTTTTATATGGAAAGATTCTTATTTTCTGATATTAGGAGTAGACGAATCCTTCCATCCTGCTTCGGGGTGTTCTATAGACAAATCTGTTCATTTTTTACAAACAATAGAAATAAACTACGGACAAAGTTTTTTAAGAAGAGATTTTCTTTTTGTAGAAAAAGAAAGTACTTTACATCTATTACTACATAAAAATATAAAAGAATCCATAAAAAATGGATTTTTGAAAAAAAATATTTATATTATCAATACTGCCGTGAGCAGCATAGAACAATACGAAAAAGAATGGAAACTCGCAGCAGAAAATACTTGGATTCATAAATATTTTTAATACCATTAAAACGTAGAAACAATGAAAAAAAAAAACACTTTATATCTCTTATTATTATTTGTAATTTTTATTATTTTAGCAAGATGTAGTAGCATAAAACAAGGCGATAAAAAAATGCTCAATGGAGAGTATCAAGCCGCTATTATATCCTATAAAAAAGCAGTGGAAACAAATAAATTAAACCCTACTGCCAATTATAAACTTGCAGAAGCGTTCAGGAAATCCAATAAATTAGCAGAAGCATTTCCTTATTATGCTATAGCAATAAAAAACGAAGACCTAAAACTAAAAACATGGACATACTATATTGCATCACTCAAAGCAAATTCTCAATATGACGAAGCAATAAAAGTATTAGAAAACATTTTAGAAACATCTGAAGATCCTCAAATCCAATCAGAAATAAAAATAGAATTAGAAAAAATAATCTCTTTAAAAACTATTCCTGAAAGGCACTACGAAATAAAAAATCTAAAAGAACTGAATACACCCGCTGATGAATATTCTCCCGTGTATAATAAACAAAGAGGAGAATTATTTTTTACCTCAAATCGAGATGGAGGCAAGCAGTATAAATTAACGGGAACAGCTTATACAGATATTTACAAAGCAAAAATCAAAAAAACCTCTAACAATATCCCATACAATATGAAAGTAGATGTTTCTTCCATAGAAAAAATAGACCCCCTGATAAACTATCCAAATACAAACGAAGGGAGTGTCACTTTTTCATCAAATGGAAACTTTATGGTATTTGCAAAAGGGAACTCATACAATCAAGAATACGAAGAAGTAACCCTTTTCTCTACCCGATACCGAAACAAAAAATGGTCTGCCCCAAAAGTATTGAGCATTTCTAATCCACAAATATGGGACTCCAGCCCCGCTCTTTCACCCGATGGAACTACTATTTATTTTTCCTCAAATAGAAAAGGAGGATTTGGAGGTTTAGATATATGGGTAGCCACCCTGAATAAAAAAGGAAAATGGACAGATGTAAGAAATTTAGGAAAAGACATTAATACACCCGGAGATGAAATATTCCCATTTTTAGCAGAAGACGGATCTTTATATTTTTCATCCGATGGACATAGTGGTTTTGGAAAATTAGATATATTTGTATCTAAAAGAGCCCATAACCAAAACAATGTTTATAATTTAGGAGCTTCTATAAATTCTGATGCAGACGACTTCGGTATATTTCTAATAAATCCCATAGAAGGTTTTTTTACTTCTAATAGAAAAGGTGGAAAAGGTGGAGACGATATATATACCATTTTTAATAATGACCCCTCCATGAAAACTATTAACTACACCCTTAACGGCACAGCATTCGAAAAAAATGACTCCACTCAAACAATACTCTCAAATGTAAAAATTAAACTTTTAGATAATCACGACACCATTATATCCGAAACCTTTAGTGATAACGATGGACGTTTTAGTTTTAAAGTATTTGAAGATGAAACCTACCATCTTATAGCAGAAAAAGTAGATTATTTTGCATCTCGTGTTACCTATACTACCGAAGGAAAATCACCAAACTTAGATACCATAAAAGAATTAGAAACAAATGTTGTTTTTGATACTACTCTTTTCTTAGAAAAAGTAATACTGCAAAAAATAATTGTCCTAGAACATGTCTATTACGATCTAGATAAATGGGATATAAGACCAGACGCTGCTATAGAACTCGATGAAGTCGTCTCTTTTATGAAAGATAATCCCGAAATAGAAATAGAATTATCATCTCATACCGATAACAGGGGGGAACATAATTACAATATAACTCTCTCTGAGAATAGAGCTAAGGCAGCTGTCGATTACATAATCTCTCATGGAGTAAGTTCAGAAAGAATTGTATCTAAAGGGTATGGCGAAACAATACCAAAAATTCAAAACGCTCAAACCGAAGAAGAACATCAAAAAAATAGAAGAACAGAAATAAAAATCACAAAATATGATGCATCAAAATTAAAAATAGAGGACAGCTCATCTACTCCCGATGAACCAGCTCTCCAAACCCCCCCAGAAGAGGAAGAAAAATATTTTAAAAAAGAATAAATTCTACTATAAAATAAACATGAGAATGTTTAAGTAAGATAGATAAGAATATTTTTTGAAATTCGTCATAAAATATACTTCCATTGAAAACCCAAGCAATTCTTAAAGCTATACCAACCATAACAATTGATTCACTAACTACTTTTGTGCTATTATCATTTTTATACGTGTTTTGTTTACCTTGCACATGGAATTGATTTTGGAATGATTTGACCATAAACATCACCCTTATCTGTATATATTTTTTTTACTTAAACACTCTCATATTTTTATCCCTTCGGGATTTTTTACTTGTTATATTCATATCTTTAACATTCGTAATTCATAAATTATATTTTTTTAATATATTACATTTTTACAATTTATACATCTAAAAACAAGTAGAAATGGCAGAATATAACTTTAGAGAAGTAGAAAAGAAATGGAGAACATTTTGGAAAGCGAATGGTATTTATAAAACGGGAAATGATTTATCCAAACCGAAGTATTATGTATTAGATATGTTTCCCTACCCATCCGGTTCCGGATTACATGTGGGGCATCCTTTGGGTTACATTGCTTCTGATATTGTGAGTAGATATAAAAAAATGAAAGGTTTTAATGTCTTACATCCTATGGGATTTGATTCCTTTGGTTTGCCTGCGGAACAATACGCTATAAATACAGGACAACACCCTGCTATAACCACTGAAAATAATATTGCTCGTTATAAAGAACAATTAAAAAACTTAGGCTTTTCTTTTGATTGGGACAGGGAAGTTCGCACGAGCGATCCTTCCTTTTATAAATGGACTCAATGGATTTTTAGAGAGCTTTATAACAGTTGGTACAATAAAACAACGGATAAAGCGGAGGATATTGATTCTCTTGTCCATTCTTTTGAAAAAGAAGGAAATAAAAACATTGCCGCTGCCTGCAATGAAGACACACCAATTTTCTCTGCATCGGAATGGAAACAAATGACAGAGAGAGAAAAACAGGTTTTATTACTCAAATATCGTCTTGCTTATGTGAATGAATCTCATGTCAATTGGTGCCCTGCTTTAGGAACGGTGCTTTCTAATGATGAGGTAAAAGATGGTTTTTCTGAACGAGGAGGACATCCCGTTATCAAAAAAAAAATGCCCCAATGGAGTATGAGGATCACTGCTTATGCTGAAAGATTACTACGTGGTTTGGAAACAATAGAATGGCCTGAGCCAATAAAAGAGATGCAAAGGAATTGGATAGGCAAATCAGTCGGAGCTGAGTTGGATTTTTCAGTGGCAGAAAAAAATATGCAAATACGTGTTTTTACTACTCGTTTGGATACTATTTATGGGGTCACTTTTTTAACACTTGCTCCCGAAAGTGATATAGTGAGTGCAATTACTACCGAAGTCCAGCGACCATTGGTAGAGGCATACATACAACAAGCTATACACAAATCAGAAAAAGACAGAATGAGTGATGTCAAAAGTGTTTCAGGAGTTTTCACAGGAAGTTATGCCCTCCATCCATTTACCAAAGAAAGCATTCCTATATGGGTAGCGGATTATGTTTTGAGCGGATATGGAACAGGAGTTGTGATGGGTGTCCCATGTAGCGATACTCGTGATTACGCTTTTGCAAAACATTTTTCTCTTCCCATTATCCCCGTTTTAGAAGGAGAGACAGCGGATATTACAAAGAGTAATTTTATTGCTAAATCCGGAAAAATGATACATTCACAAGATCTCAATGGAATGGAATGGGGCAAGGCATTGGTAAAAATAACCGCACAAATAGAGCAAATGCACATAGGAAAGCAAAAAATAAACTACAAAATGCGAGATGCTATCTTTGGAAGACAGCGTTATTGGGGCGAACCGATTCCAATTTATTATAAAGATGGGATTCCTTACGTTTTAGATAACACAGCACTTCCATTGACACTTCCCGAAGTAAATGCTTATCTGCCAACAGAATATGGGGAACCTCCTTTGGCAAGAGCAATGGATTTCAAAACACAAGATGGAAATCCTTATGAATATACTACTATGCCAGGGTGGGCAGGTTCCAGTTGGTATTTTTTTAGATATATGGATCCTCATAATGAAAAGGAATTTTGTAGCAAAGAAGCTCAAAGATATTGGCAGAAAGTAGATCTGTATCTCGGCGGAGCAGAACACGCTACGGGACATTTGCTCTATTCTCGTTTTTGGACTAAATTTCTATATGATAAAGGATTTGTAAACGTAGATGAATACGCTCAAAAGCTTGTCAATCAAGGCATGATACAAGGAAGGTCAAACTTTGTGTATAGAGTGGTTGGAGAAAATACCTTTGTTTCTTTTCATCTGATACAAAATTATAAAACAACGCCTCTTCACGTAGATGTCAATATGGTGGAAAACGATGTATTAGATATAGAAAAGTTTAAAAATGCACGAGCGGAAGCAAAGACCGCACAATTTATATTAGAAGATGACAAATATATATGCGGATGGGAAGTAGAAAAAATGTCAAAATCCAAACTCAACGTCGTAAATCCCGATGATATTATAGAAAAATACGGAGCAGATACTCTCCGCCTCTATGAAATGTTTCTTGGTCCATTAGAGCAGTTCAAACCATGGAATACCAACGGAATAGAAGGTGTTCATAAATTTTTGAAGAAACTATGGAAATTTTTTGTTGATGAAAATAGTAATGGACGTATTTCTTTGGAAAAACCAAATCCCGAAGAACTCAAAATACTCCACAAAACTATAAAAAAAGCATCAGAAGACATAGAACGGCTCTCTTTTAATACTTCTGTGAGTGCTTTTATGATTTGTCTTAATGAACTCATCGCTCTCAAATGTAATAAAAAAGAGATATTAGAACCATTTATTCTGCTCATTGCACCATATACTCCTCATATTGCAGAAGAACTTTGGTACTTACTCGGTAATAAAAGTAGTGTGACAGTAGCACCTTATCCCCTTTATAACCCTGAATATGTGCAAGAAGATTCTTTTGAGTATCCAATTGCTATTAACGGAAAAACCCGCACTAAAATACTCTTTTCCTTAGATATAGAAGCAACCGCAATAGAAAAACAAGTCATAGAAAATGAAAGTGTCTTAAAATGGACTGATGGAAAAAAGATAAAGAAGATTATTATAATGAAAGGAAAAATAATAAATATCGTAACGGATTAAATTATATACTTCTTTTCATAAGGAAAAAAATAGGTATTCCTGATGCAATAAGGACTCCCCCCCATGCAATGGAAACAAAATCACTTCCTGTGATTGCCCAAAAAGAATATAAAAATGCCCCTACCCCCATAAGAAAGGACAAGTATAGTTTTTTCTTCGTGAGAGTATGTTTCTGTTTTGCTAATAAAATAATATAAGAAATAACCGAAAGCAAGTAAGGAATTAATACTACGGTGGTGGACAGGAGTATTAAAAACTTAAATTGTTCTGCTAATCCCTTTGTATAGTTCATGACGAGTAGCAAAGATATGACACAGCTGGTAAAAATGAGAGCATTTTGAGGAGTATTTTTTTTATTGAGTGCGGATAAAAATTTTGGAAAGAGGCGGTCTCTTGCTAATGAATAAGGTATTTGCCCTTGCACTAATATCCATCCATTTAATGCTCCGAATGTTGCTATTACTATTCCCAAACCTACTAAATATTTTGCTGTTTCTCCCCACATAACTACAGCTGTGTCTCCGAATGGAGAAAGAGATTTTTCTAAATCTACAGGTGCAATAACTCCCATAATAGAAATCGTGCTAAATACATATACAAAGGTAACAATAAGTGTCCCTAAAAGAGTTGCAAGAGGAATATTTTTTTTAGGATTTTCTATTGATTCGGATGGGATAGTAGCACTTTCTATACCCAGAAAAGCATAGAGAGTCAGAGTTGTGGTTATGGTAATGGCTTCAAAATTTGTAAAAATACTTCTGTTAAAAGGGATAAAATGTTCTGTTTTAGAATAGAATAGCCCTAAAATAGATATGAGAAAGAGAGGTATCAGTTTTAATATAGTTGTGAAAACTTGAACGTATCCTGATTCTTTTATTCCCATACAATTTATCCACGTTAATCCCCACAAGATTACTATACCAATGGAAACGGAAACGAGAGGATTGAGAGAAATAGAGGGAAAAAATAAACTCAAAGCACCTACTAAGGATACGGTAATGGTGGCATTTGTAGTCCATATAGAAATATAATAAGCCCAAGCCGCAATGAATCCAAAGAAATCTCCCATAGCCACATGGGTAAAAGTATAAATTCCACCATTAGAAATAGGGGAGAGTTGGCTGAGATGCCCGAATACTTTCGCTATACAGAGCGCTCCTACCGCTGATACTACCCACCCAATAATACTAATTCCCCCAAAAGGAGCAAGGGTTACGGGCATAAAAAATATACCCGCTCCAATAGTATTTCCTATTACGAGGCAGGTAGCTACTAAAATACCGACTTTTCTATGTTGCATTGTATTGTTTATAGTTTATTTGACACGTGTATTCAGAAATATTTGCATCGGTGCATTATTGTTTGCTACCAATATATATTCTTTTTCTTGTATAGATATTATTTTCATGTTTCTAACTTGTCCTATGAGAGAAAACCCTGTAAAATTGTTTTTTATAAACTGAAAAGTTCCATCGCCATTTCCTTTCCAAAACTGACCGTAGTTCGCATCATATCTACCAATTTCGGGCTTTACTTCAAAAAAATTACCTCCTAATACAATATCAGGAATATCATCGGCATTAAAATCGTGTATAATAATGCTTTTTACGGGTGAAAATTGTGCTTGAATGGGAAGTGGAGAGATAGAAAAATTTCTATTTCCTCTGTTTATGAGGACAACTGTTTCCATAATTTTGGCTTGCTTTTTGAGGGTTTTTTCTAATTGTTTAGGAGTAAAAATTTGTTCGATGGTTTCGTTTTTATAACTTTTATATTTGAGATATTTTTTTTTGAGAGAGGGTATTTGTTTTACTAAATCGTGTTTGAGAGCAAGAGGATACGATGTTTCTCCGTCATATTGGGATAGTATTTGCTCACTACTCCCATTTTGGTCAAAGTCATTGATAAAAAGGGATATGGGTTTCTCGGCAGAAAAGCGAAAACGAGAGTTAAGTCCTATATTTCCTACCACAAAATCTATTTTTCCGTCCTTATTTATATCTGCGGATTCTATGGTATTCCACCATCCTTCTGTATTTTGTAGAAAAATAGTTTGTGTGATATTGGTAAATTTCTTTTTGGCATATTTGAAAATACTAATAGGCATCCATTCTCCTACTACAATGAGTTCTTTGGTAGTGTCATTGTCTATATCTTCCCAAAGTGCATCGGTTACAAGTCCTATTTTTTGAAGGGATGGGGCTATTTTTTTTGTTATATCAGTAAAGTTGCCTTTTCCATCATTTTGCAACAGATAATTATAGCTGGGCATACCATAGACATCCGCATCTGTTCTCGTTCCTACAAATAAATCCATATCTCCATCGTTATCAAAGTCATTTGGAGCTACGGTAGATGAGTTTTCGGTTTTTGTGCTGGGGAGCATCTGGGGAGATTTTTGCAAAATACCTTTTTTATTCATATATAATCTATCCATAAGTTCATAAGAAGCGGAGGAAAACTCTACTCCCCCGCTGCAAACGTATACATCATCTGCTCCGTCATTATCTGCATCAAAAAAAACACAGTCGGTGTCTTCGGTGTTTTTATCTTTTTCAAACAGATCTTTTTGGGAGAGAGAAAAAGTATTGTCTGGATTTTGTATATATAGTTTTCCAGAGAATCCTTTTGCTCCACCCAGATAAAAATCTACCCTTGAGTCCCCATTAATATCCCCTGTGCAGAGACAAGGTCCTTCGGTAGAAGCCATTTGATAGATGAGGCGTTCTGTATCAAAATGCACGTATTCATTCTCTTGATGTGAAAAATCATTTTTGAAACGATGGGTTACTTCTTCAAAGAGGGTGTTTTCTTTCTTTTTTTGGGGAGGAGTATATTGATGTTTCGCCTCTGATTCTCGAAGGATGAGGGTTTTATTGATAGATATGTTTGTTAAAAGAAAAGATTTTTGAGAAGGAAATTCTACTAAAAGAGTATCTAATATGGATATGTTTCCTAAGCCAATTATAGGGCGAGGATCCACAGATGATTGGAATCCTCTGACAGGCATCTGCTCAAAATAAAATGTTTCTCCTCGATGTTTTGCGGTTATTTTTGTTCCAAAAGCAGAGGTGTTTTTATTTTCTCCGATGAGAATTACTTGCAGGTATGCGTTCTGTGGAAATTTCTTTTCTGCATTGTTTTTATAGAGAAAAATGGGCATATTGACGTTATTTACCACTAAATCTAAATCCCCATCATTGTCTAAATCTCCATAAGCAGAGCCATTAGAAAAACTGGGAGTAGAAAAACCAAGTTCTTCGGCTTTATTGGTAAATCGTAAATTCTTATTATTTATAAATGCGTAGTTTTGTATGGGAACGGAGGGAATGGCTTCTACTAATTTTTTATAGTTTACCCCTTTGGGAGAGATAATTTTTTGAACAGTTTCGTCTTCGGTAATAAAAGTCAAAAAATCCTGGTCGGTAAGGTCTTGATAAATGCCATTTGCTACAAAAATATCTTTATACCCATCGTTTTCAAAATCAAATAGAAGCGCCCCCCAACTCCAATCGGTCGCAGAAACCCCTGCCAAGCGACCTATTTCACTAAACGTATTATCTCCATTATTGAGTTGCAGGGTATTACGGGTAAATTGATGCCAATAATTATTTGTAACACTCTGTTGATATCTATCCCAATTATCAAAAGTAGTAACCGTTTTTATACGTTCATTGTGTTCGGGAAGCATATCCGTTACAAAAATATCGGGATAGGCATCATTATTGATGTCCGCCAAGTCCGCTCCCATAGATGCAGCAGAAATACTCCGTATTTGCTCCTCCAATACCTCTTGAAATGTTCCATTTTGCTGATTTATATACAGATAGTCCCGCTCAAAAAAATCATTGGAAACGTATATATCCTGCCAACCATCTTTGTCGATATCCCCCACCGTAACGCCCAATCCAAAGCCAATAATACTGCCATAAATACCCGCATCTTGGCTCACATCTCTAAATGTATTACCATCATTTCTAAAAAGTTTATCCCCTCCCAAAGAATCTCGTATCGGACGTTGGTTTTTTTTGAGATTAAAACTGCCAATTGCCTGATAAGAGTTATTCAAAAGATACATATCTAAATCTCCATCCTTATCATAATCAAAAAAAGCCGCATGGGTAGAATACCCTTTGTCTGCCAATCCATATTCTTCCGCACACTCCCGAAAGGTATTGTCTCGGTTATTGATAAAGAGCTCATTTTGTTTATTATCCCCTTGTATACTCCCCGAATTACAGACATATATATCTGCCCATCCGTCTCCATTGACATCCGCAATGCTCACACCTGTTGACCAAGACCGCTTTCCTTCCACACCTGCTCTCTCTGTAATATCCTCAAACTGCCAATTTCCTTTGTTCAGATAGAGTTTATTCTTCAGCATATTGGCGGTAAGATATATATCCAAAAGCGAGTCATTATTGAAATCTCCAAGCCCTACTCCACCTCCATTATAATAGTTTCTATAGGTATAGACATTAAAGTCTTGTTGAAAAGTTAGGGTATTTTCAAAGGGAATGCCCGCTTCTTTTGGGTTTATTGCTTCAAAAAGGAACGTCTTGTCTTCCGTTTTTGTATCACAACGAAAGAGTAAAAGAAATGGCACAAGCAACATAATCTTTGGAATGGTGAATGGTTTCATCGTGTTTCTATTCTGTGTGAGTATATTTTTTTTCATTTGGATTCTAATTGTTTCTGTTTTGCTAATAGAACTTCCGCCTCTTCCAAACGCCCCCATGCTT
>JASGCU010000049.1 GCA_030053935.1 Chitinophagaceae bacterium | reverse complement strand
AAAGGTATGCTTGTAGTAGATAATTTTGTTCCAAGCGATTATTACAAACCATTTGCTATTTCTGTTAACCCAATAAAAAACGGTATTTTAAACAGTGGCTACAAATTGTTGCAATGCAGTTATCGCCCTGTTGTGGAAAATAAATATAAGTTTAAGAGAACAATAATTGTAAAAGAACTTGATGCCAAAGGCAAACCAAACATTGAATTTGATAATGTAAAGTTTGAAGAAGCAACGATGAAAAAGAAAAATAAAGTATCAACCATTAAAATATTACCATAAACTTTTTGAATATAATTTTTGCGTAAGGTGAGTATATCAGAAAAAAATACAAATAACATTTTTTATTTATTATAGAGAGAGTATGAAACAACCCAAAAGTATTGCTGATGTATTTCAGCACAAAAAAGAAAACATATTATCACTTTATTTTACCGCAGGGTATCCTTTTATAGACAGCACTCCCAATATATTGAATGCTCTGAATCAAGGAGATGTGGATTTGGTAGAAATAGGTATTCCCTTTTCAGATCCTATTGCCGATGGGGAAACTATTCAAGCAAGTAATCAAGAAGCATTAAACAATGGTATGAATCTCCCTTTACTGTTCCAACAATTAGAGGAAATGCCTACCAAACTCTCTTTTCCAATACTCTTAATGGGCTATATAAATCCTATTTTTCAATTCGGAATTGAAAATTTTTGTGAAAAATGTCAAGAATTAGGGATTTCAGGGGTGATTATCCCCGACCTCCCTCTTTTTGAATATAAAACGCATTACCAACATATATTTCAAAAGTATAATGTTCATTTTATTTTTTTAATTACCCCACAAACATCAACGGAAAGAATCCAAGAAATAGATAATCTCACGGAATCTTTTATCTATTTAGTAGCTTCTTTTGGGGTCACGGGGGCTAAATCAGACATTTATACAGCCCAAAAGACATATTTTCAACGTATAAAAGATATGCGATTAAAAAATCCTCTCTTAGTGGGCTTTGGAATTTCTAATCATACTACCTTTTCTACGGTTTGTAAATACTTTAGTGGGGCAATCATAGGCAGTGCTTTTATTGATGTGCTTCAAAAATCTAACGATTTAGATCTATCTATAAAAAATTTTGTACACAAAATAAGAGGATAATTACTTTCTAAAAAGATCTATATGGTAATCAAAAATTATTCAGATTTATATAATTTTGTCCGAGAGGTTTTTATAAAAATGGGGCATAATACTGAAGATGCTGATATATCAACAAATGTTTTATTGAGTGCAGACCTTCGTGGCATAGATTCTCATGGAATAGCCCGACTTTCTGGATATATCCGTTTGTGGGAAGAGGGACGTATCAATAGTTCCCCGCAGATTCGTGTGATACATGAGAGTATTTCCACTGCAGTTATAGATGGAGATAAAGGTTTAGGGCTTTTAGTTGCTTTCCGATCTATGAAAAAAGCAATAGAAAAAGCAAATTTGGCAGGGACGGGTTGGGTTGCCGTGAAAAATAGTAATCATTTCGGAATAGCAGGATATCATAGTATGCTTGCTTTGGAAAAAGATATGATAGGAATTGCTCTCACCAATGCCAGTCCTTTGGTCGCTCCTACTTTTTCAAAACAACGTCTTTTAGGAACTAATCCTATTTCTATTTCCATTCCCGCGGGCAAACAACATCCTATAGTAGTAGATATGGCAACTACTACTGCCTCTAATGGAAAATTAGAAGTTTTGCAAAGAAGAAATATGGAAGCAGAAAATGGTTGGTTACAAGATAAATATGGAAATATTACCACTGATGCAGAAGCGGTCAAAAAAGGTGGGGCATTACTACCACTTGGGGGAACAAAAAAAAATGGATCTCACAAAGGATATTGTCTTGGTGCGGTAGTGGATATTTTAAGTGGGGTTCTTTCGGGCGCTAATTATGGACCTTGGGTTCCACCTTTTGTGGGTTTTTTACCTATCCAAGATACTAAAGTAGGCGAAGGAATAGGACATTTTTTTGGAGCAATGCGAATAGATGCTTTTCAATCAGCAGAAGAATTTAAAAAAAATATAGATAATTGGATAGAAACTTTTAAAGCCGCTGAATGTATCAATCCCAAAGATAAGGTTCTAATACCTGGTGAACCCGAAAGAGAATTTGAAGAAAATCGACTAAAAAATGGAATACCTCTTTTAGAATCTGTGGTAGAAGATATAAAAAAAATAAGTGAGAAATTTCATATACCTTTTTAAAAATAGAACTGCATCTCTCTTATTTTGTAATATCTGACAAATATTCGATTTTTATTCATAATTTTTGATAAATCTTTGCGATAATATGTTTGTTTTTGTAAAAAAAAATAAAAATTATCTAATTTACTTTTTTGATTCTTATTAAAACAGACCATACAAAAGATTATGGAAAATAGATATATTTTAAATGGTAGATAAAATTGTAATGAGAGTAGTGATGCAATGAAAAAAATAGGAGTTTTTACATCGGGGGGAGACGCACCAGGTATGAATGCTTGCATTAGATCTGTGGTAAGAAGTTGTTTATTTCATAATATAGACCCCTATGGCATAAAATACGGTTATGCAGGTATGATAGCTGGAGATATTTATAAGATGAAATCCCTTTCCGTAAGTAATATCGTACAAAAAGGAGGAACTATATTAAAATCTTCAAGAAGCAAAGAATTCTTATCAAAAGAAGGGAGAAAAAAAGCATTTGAGCATATAAACCGCTTAGAGATAGAAGGAATCGTAGCCATCGGCGGAAATGGAACTTTTACAGGGGCAAATATATTTTATGAAGAATACGGGGTACCTATAATAGGAATACCCGGAACTATAGATAATGATTTATACGGATCAGACTACACATTAGGATTTGATACAGCCGTAAACACAGCTTTAGAGGCAATTGATAAAATCCGAGACACCGCTAATTCTCACGATAGAGTATTTTTTGTAGAAGTAATGGGAAGGCATTCGGGGTATATTGCCCTTCAGACAGGGATAGGAGGCGGATCCGAATTTGTTGTAATACCTGAAATACATATAACAATAGAAGACATGGTGAACAACATAAAAAAACTACGGGATAGCCAACAAACTTCTCTTCTTATAATAGTAGCTGAAGGATCCTCA
Organism: Chitinophagaceae bacterium; assembly: GCA_030053935.1. Classification (NCBI taxonomy): domain Bacteria; kingdom Pseudomonadati; phylum Bacteroidota; class Chitinophagia; order Chitinophagales; family Chitinophagaceae; species Chitinophagaceae bacterium. Next base: position 14,866 of record JASGCU010000049.1, on the reverse strand, counting down.
AACGGAGACGTAAATGCTATAGTAGAAAAGATAATTCCTCATTTGCAAGAAATGGAGATACGGGTTTCTAAATTGGGACATATACAAAGAGGGGGAAACCCAACTGCTTTTGATAGGATATTAGCATCTCATTTAGGATTAGCAGCAGTAGAAGGTCTTATGAATGGACAAAAAAATGTAATGGTAGGAATAGTAGATAATAAGATTACCTTTACAAACCTAAAGATAGCAATCTCACAAGAAAAAAAAATAGATAGCAACTTATTACGCCTGATAGATATCTTACGTATATAAACCAACAACACCTGTAATTAAAATAATTTTTATAAAAATTACAGAAACTCTATAAAATATACCGTGAGTATAAAAATATATCAAGAAAGTTATATTTTTCTAAAAATAATACTATAAAAAAGAAAATACGAATAGACAGCTTTTCAATACATTACATTATGAATATAAAAAATTTAGGAATATGTTTATTTTTATTGATAGTTCAGAATGGTATAAGCCAAGATATTCAATTTTCTCAATACTATTTTTCTCCATTATATCTCAACCCCGGATTAGTCGGAGTCAATCAAAAAGGGAAAATAGGATTAAACTACAGAAATCAATGGCCTAATATAAAAGGAGGTTTTGAAACATTCTCTTTTTTTGCAGACCATCATATTGAAAAATATAACAGCAGTGTAGGTCTTTTGTTTGTCTCTAATAGAGAAAGCTTGGTAGGATTACAATCAAATACAATAGCTATCCAATACTCATATCAATTAGAACTTACTTATACACTGGTTTTTAGACCCGCAATTGAAATATCCTATAATATAAGAGATATTAATTTTGATAAGTTACTTTTTGGAGATCAGTTTGACAATACAGGGCGAATCAAATCTGTATCCGACGATATATATCATTCGGGAAGAACAGTCCAATATCCCGATGTAGCATTAGGATTTATATTTTATAGTAAATCTTTATGGTTAGGTTTTTCATACCATAATATAACAGAACCGAACCAATCTTATACTATAGGTGGAGAAAGTATTTTACCCAAAAGATTATCGCTACATGGAGGATATAAATTATACATATCCCCTAAAAATTCCAAAAACATTGAAAAAGAAATAAGCATTTCACCTTCTTTTTACTATAGAACACAAGGTAATTTTCACCAATTAGATATCGGAACGTATTTTCAGTATAAAAATATACTCTTCGGAACATGGTATAGAGGTATTCCTATCACATCATTTCAAGGATATATAAATAATGAAAGTATTATTTTTATGGTAGGAATGAATAAAAAAGCACTTACCATAGCATATAGTTTCGATTATACTATATCACAATTAGGAATAGGGGGTGGAGGAGCACATGAGCTTTCTCTTTTATATTCTTTTACCCTTGGCGATTCTAAAAAACCACCAAGACATATACAAGAACTTTTATGCCCCGTTCCTTTTATTTTTTAAATAATATATTTTTTTATACGTAATTTTTCACATAAAAAAAAATAAAATTATAAAATTTAAAAAAAATACATATAATAAAAAAATTATAAAAACATATTATATTAATCACCATACTAAAAACTAAATTAAAAATGGCAGAAAAAAAATTATTGAAAGAAGGGAAGAGAAAAAAAATCAATAAATCAGCTTTAAAAAGAATCCGATCTGGAGAAACGAGAAGATTACGAAATCGTTACCAACACAAGACAACTCGCACTCTCATAAAAAAGCTAAAAGAAACAACAAACAAAGTAGAAGCACAAGAGCTTTATAAGACAGTTTCTAGTTGCATAGATAAACTATCAAAGAAAAATATCATACATAAAAATAATGCTGCACGTAAAAAATCAAAACTTGCACATTACGTAAATACCTTATCTTCCTAATCTCATAGTATGTGGGATATATTATAACAATTGTTATGAAAAATTATATTGTATATTTTCATATACTGATATTTTTTATGAGTATTCAAAATGGATACTCACAAAAAAAAAAAATCTTTTTGAAAAAAAAGACACAATAACAAAATATATAAAAACTCTGAATATAAATCGATTTCCGAATATAAACAAGCAACAGTATTACCTTCATAAAAAAAATTTACAAAAAATTAAAACATTAGATTCTCAACAAGAATGGGAACTTCTTTTTTATGAATTAAAATTATATGTATCTCAATTTGGCATAAAAAATTTTTATAAAGATACTTACCTTATTTGGAAATTAGCAAAATTGACAGAACTTTTTGAAGGTATTAAAGAAGCAAGACCCCTCTATAAACTGGCACTACGGCATCATTATGAAGGAATAAATATTAAAGAAATAGAACTATATTATGATACACTTAATAATCAAGAAATAAATTCATACGTCCCCTTAGAATATTATTACGAATTAGTAGAGCATAGAAAAACAATAGATACACTACAACCGCCTAAAGGAGTCCTCCTTAATATGGGTAAAAATATAAATTCAAAATACGCGGACTATGCCCCTAATCTCAGTATAGATCAAAATCTACTTTTGTTTACTTCTTCAAGAGAAGAAAAACCAACAATAACATCTAAAAAAAATGAGGATATATATATATCTCAGAAAAAAAAAAATGTGTGGTCTATGGCTATAGGTATAAAAGGGAATATTAATACAAAAGAGTTTAATGAAGGATCTGCCTGCCTATCACATGATGGAAAAGTTCTTTATTTTTCTAGATGCAATTCTGTAGCCGTAGGTAGCTGTGATATCTTTACCGCTACTTTACAAGAAGATAGTATGACATGGGGAAACGTTAAAAATATTACAGAAATAAATAGTAATTTTTGGGATTCTCAACCCGTACTCTCTCATAATGACGATACTCTTTTCTTTGCTTCAGATAGACCCGGAGGATTTGGACTATCAGATATTTATTTTACATACAAAACTAAAACAGGAACATGGTTCACTCCGCAAAATTTGGGACCTATTATCAATACTCGCAAAAATGAAGTAAGTCCATTTTTTCATCCTAAACATAAGGTATTATATTTTAGTTCTAATGGGCAACTCTATAATTTTGGAGAATACGATATTTATAAATCACATAAAAAAAATAATTACTGGGAAGAACCTCAGAATATAGGTCCAATCGTGAACGGAAAAGGGAGTGAGTCGTATTTCGCTATAGATAGTGAATCTAAAAATTTATATTATGCAAGATCTATCAATAATGAATGGGCAATACAAGACCTCTATTCATTTCCATTACCGATGGAAGGAAAACCAGATGCGAATACTTCCGTAAAAGGCTCACTTATAGATGAAGATAATGGAAAACCATTCAAAGGTCTTGTATATATTATTGATTTAGATAATGGAATAGAAATAGCACCGAAGTATTTAAACCCAGACGGAACCTTTGAATTTAATTTGATAGATAAAAATAATTATCTTATAGTAATACAAGGAGATGATTTTTTTAGAATAGAAGAAACATTTTATTTGGATGGAGAATTAGATTTATATAAAACTACGAAACATATTTTAACCAGAGTAAAATTTGAATCTATAGAATTTGATCTTGGAAGTGCGATCTTAAAAAAATCTATGTATGGAGATATCAATAAGATAATAAATTTTTTATACGATCATCCAGATTTTTTTTTAAAAATAGAAGGACACACAGATAGTGACGGAAATGAAGCACAAAATATAATCTTGAGTAAAGCAAGGGCAGAAAGTATTAGAGATTATATAGTTTTGTTTGGAGGAGTAGATGAAAGTAGAGTTGATTTTGAAGGATTTGGCAGTAGTAACCCAATAGTTGAAGAAAAAAATGAAGAAAATAAATCAATAAATAGACGAGTAGAATTTCATATTTATAAAAATAAAAATATAAAATAGCACATTATTAACCGTATAAATACTGCAAGATGAATGTTATAAATTATAAAAATACGTATGATGAAAAAATAATTTTGGTTTATAAAGGCGTACTTTCATTTGATTTGGTTTCCAACATAATAGAAACCTTGGAAAAAAAATTAGATGAAATAGACGAGGATAGACAACTGAAAAAAAAATTTCATAATGTAGCTACCGAATGTATTCAAAATCTTCATTATCACATAGGAGATATCGAGTATATAAAAAATATCAACGAAGAAGTGCTCTCCGATCAGTTAAAAAAAACAGTTATCATACTTGCAACGGTTCGTAGTAAATACTATAATCTACTTACAGTAAACTACATTAGTAACGATTCATTAGAGAAAATAAAAAAAAAAATAGATCTTATTAATTCTTTAGATGAAAAATCTTTAAGAATCCTTTATAAACAATCTATGGACCAAGATTTTAGTGAAAAAGGTACTGCTGGCTTAGGATATATAGATATAGCTCGTAAAACAAACCAAAAACTTAGGTACCAATTTGATGAACTGAACCCCGATGTGTTTTTATTTACATTTCAAATACGAATTTTAAAAAATAATATAAACACAGTCAATTTATAATAGATTTTTTTATCTAATTAATAATTTTTCTTAATAGTATTACAATGGATGGATTATATAAAGTAGAAGAAGATGCCCTCAATGAGTTTGTTAGAAAATTTAATGATGATGAAATTACTAAATCTGATATGTTAAGTTTTGTCAATAATTATAGAGATCTGTTAGATCAAAATAAAGTAATGACAAAAGTAAGCGATAGATTACAACTAAAAATTAATAAAGCGAATGAAAAAATTCTTCTCCAAAACGATGAGATAAAAGAAAAAAATACAAAGCTTACAGAAGTAATAGACCAATTAATGTTAGCAAAAATTGGAAAACAAGCAGCAGGAATTATTTTATTTTTTGGACTTGCGTTATTTATTCTCGAAGAACTTTTTGTAGAACCCGTTATAGATGATTACCTACCTACAATAATCCCCGATAATCCACTTTTGACTGATAATAAAATATTAAATCTTATTCCTATCGGTATAGTACCAAAAACAATTATAGCAATTATTCTCAAGACAGGGGAAGGCAGATTAGAAAGATTTCTTACAAAAAATCAACAAAAAAAGGTAATAGAATCTTCAGGGGTAATAGAAGATGCTAAAAAAATAGAGGAAGAATAAGATGTATATTTTTTTTAAACTCTGTCTCTAAAAAATATGATTTAAAATATGACAAAACTTACAGATAAAGTATTAAACGCTACTGTATTGGTGGCATCTCTAGGATATTTTGTAGATATATATGACTTGCAACTTTTTAATATGGTGAGTAAAGCAAGCATAATGAGTAGTATAGGTTTAAATATAAAAGACGAAGCTGAGATAGCAAGATTAGATACTATTCTTTTTAACTGGCAAATGATGGGAATGCTGGTAGGGGGGATACTATGGGGAATTATAGGAGATATAAAAGGGAGAAAATCTATCTTATTTGGTTCTATCATTCTCTATTCTTTGGCAAATGTAGTAAATGCTTTTGTAACGACAGAATTGCAATACACTATAGTCAGATTTTTAGCAGGAGTCGGTTTAGCAGGTGAATTAGGCGCTGCTATAACCTTGGTTTCCGAAATTATGACAAAAGAAGCCCGTGGGTATGGGACAGTACTTTTGGTATCATTCGGTGCTTTAGGTGCTGTAGTAGCAAGATTTATGGGAAGGATATCTATTTCTATACTAGGATTGGAAAACTGGCAAATAGCTTATATTATAGGAGGCATATTGGGATTTATTCTTTTAATCCTTCGTTTTGCTACCATAGAATCAGGTATGTTTGAAAATATGAAAAAAACAACTGTGAAAAAAGAAATTTTTTTACAATTTTTTTTAAATTCTACCAGATTAAAAAAATATATATGGTGCGTATTAATAGGTCTTCCGATTTGGTATGTATTAGGAATTATAATAAAACACTCGGATACTTTCTATAAAGAAATAAATCCATCGGGGGAAATGATGAACAGAGGAGATGGAATAATGTATTCTTATATAGGATTGTGTGTAGGTGATCTCATAAGTGGGTGGCTCAGCCAATATTTGCAAAGTAGAAAAAAATTGGTTCGTTTTTACCTTTTTGGTATGATTGTGTGCATGTTTTTATTCTTTTTTATCAAAGATGTAAGTATTTATTGGATATATTTTCTTTGTTTTGTTTTTGGTATTTTTGCAGGTTATTGGGCTTTATTTGTTACTATTGCATCGGAACATTTTGGAACAAATGTAAGATCTACAGTTACGAATACCGCACCAAATTTTGTCCGAGGTGCTGTTTTTCCTATGAGTTTTCTCTACCTTTACACCGCTTCTATTATAGGTAATACCTACGGAGCATTTTTTATCGGATTAATATTTGTTTTTATAGCACTCTATGCATGTAATAAATTAGAAGAAACTTTTGGAAAAAACTTGGATTATTTAGAAAAAAACTAATGTTTGTTTACAGTTATTCAATGAGTATTTTCTATCAATAAATCCCTAATAAATTGTGCTGTTTCTTCCGGCTGCTCTAATGGGAACATGTGATTTCCCTTATAATTTATAAATTTCATGTGATGAAATGTATTCTTCAACTCTGATAGATTAAAATATTTATAACGAGTAAATTCGGATGAGTAGATGTAATAACATGGAATATCCAAAACACCTCTTCCCAATGAAAATGGACTATTCTTAAATATTTTATATTCTTCTTCCGCACTAAAAACAAGCTCTACTCCATTTTTACAAGGTTTTAATCCGAAATTTATATAATCTTGAAAACATTCAGGATGAAATTTTTTAAAAAGAGCTTTGTTTTTTAAATAGTTATAGGCTTCTTCTTTTGACGACCAATGGGTCTGTCTGTAACGAGTTCGTTTTGCTATAGGTATAATTTTACCTGATGTTCCTAAAAAACGCATTAGCAAAATAAATAATCTCAAACGAAATGTAAAAAACGGTGGGTCCATTAATACTAAATGACTGAAAAGGTGAGGATTTTGATAATATGCTCTTAAACAAATAACCGCTCCCAGCGAATGACCAACTGCCATTACTTTTTTATTTTCTTGTATAATAGGAGATAAAAATTGCTTTACCAGCGGATTCCAACTATATTTTGGATTATAGGCAGCGTCATGTCCAAACATTTCTATATATCGGACATCAAAATCGGAAAATTGAGATAAAAAATATCTATATGTTAATGCGGGAAAACCATTACTGTGTGCGAAATATAGTGTTTGCATGTGTGTATTTGTATTATATCTGTTTCTATTACGCTGTAACCAAAATTGAGAGGGTATTGTAGTGTATCTTTTATACCACCTAAAATAGTAATTATAATGAATATGTGAATAAATACCTTACCTTATATACATTTTAACACAGGTTATTCTCAAAAAATATCTTTCTAAAAAAGCAATTTCGCTTTGCTATATTTTTTTATAAGGTAATTTTTTTATATTTACACAAATAAGAAGGAAAATGATAGTATTTTTATTGCATATAATGGACGAAAGAATATTTTTTTTATTTAGCAATACATCAAAATCAAATACATAAAATAATGAAAAAGCAAAAACCGAACTTGCTTGCAAAAGTGTTATAAGGTGCTATGCTATGTATAAGTACATGTAATGCTACCAAAATTTGAAGAGGAAACTATTACCAAGGGGTGCTAAAAATTAAAATTCTAAAAACTGTATCCCTTAAAAACCAATAAAGAAATCAATTTTTAGAACCCACCCATAAAAAGACATAGTTTTATTATAAAAAATATGAGAGGCGGAACTTTTACTATGGGTTATAGATATAAGCGGTCGGTATTATTATACTGGTGAACCTACCCACAGAGTCTGGTAAGCAGCTATGCATAGGGAAATATGGGGTGACACAAGGTTTATGGAAAGCAATAATCAGAAAATGAACTCAGTAGCTATATGATACGAATTAACAAGAGCACTTTGAAAGTTTTATTAATTTTATTGATAGTTTTTTTTTATAGAAATGAAATGTATGGGCAATCAAAAAAATTCAATAAAATACAAAAAATTATTGACCATTCCACCAAAAATAATTTAATAGGTGTGGTGGTTTATATTAAAATGAATGATCAGCCAGAATGGATAGGGGTATCTGGTTATGAAGATGTAGCAAACGGTATAAAGTTACGTTTAGAAAATATTTTTTCTCTCGGAAGTATCGGAAAAATGTATAATGCTGTAGCCATCCTTACATTATGTGAAGAAAGAAAGCTAAGTTTAGACGACTTGATAAAAAAATATTTGCCCAAAGAAATTATTTCCCATATACCTAATGGGGAAGTGATAACAATAAGGCATCTATTATCCCACCAATCTGGGCTTTTCAATTATGAAAACGACCCAATACTCAACACATTATATGTGTCTGGAAATTTAAAACTTGATACATTAAGCCATCTGAACGCATTAATAAACCATTCATTTGGAAACCCTTCAAAATTTCTACCTGGTATAAAGTTTGAATACAGTAGTACCAATTATGTATTGCTTGCCATGATAATGGATAGTATTTTACCAGAAGACCATACATCTTATTTAAGAAAACTCTTGGTAAAACATGGGTATAAGCATACATTTTATAGGGAAACGCCACCCCAAAATATTACACAGCACTATGGTGATTTGAATAAGGATTCACAAATTGAAAATCTGACCCAACAGACTGTTGAAACGACAAATTGGTTTATGGGTGATGATGGAGTTTATGCACCTATTGGGGAAGCATCCCACTTTTTGCAAGATTTAATGAATGGAAAAATCTTGAATAAAGAATCCTTGAAACAAATGATGACTTGGAATAATGAAAAAAAACCTGACTATGGACTGGGTTTAATGGCAGATAAAAGTTTTCCGTATAAATTTCTATTGGGACATTCAGGGAGAGGTATTGGAACAACTACAGACCTGTTTTATTTTCCAAAACAAAAAATGACGGTAGGCATATTCTGTAATACTGGTATAAGGCAATCTTCTCCAAATATCAAAAAAGAATATTTGAAAATGCGGAATAAAATTGTAAAAAAACTTTTTCTTTTCTAAACAATTCACTTTTGTTTCATCTGCTTACATTCCATCTGTACCTTGGGAAAGATGCTGTTTTGAATATTAAGAATTATAATCAACATTGGCACTTATATCAACATTTGTGCTTATGTACGAATGATGGGGTTCTCTACCGTGTATTTTACAATGCTTGTGAGATGAACAAACGATAGGTGGAGCGGGGTTATAAAATTTATTTTTTATATTGAAAAGTTATTCGTTGGTATGGGGAGGTTCCGTGTGTATGGAGCGCATTTGTATGTTCTTTGGTGGGGTATCCTTTGTTTTTTTTCCAATTATAGAGAGGAAATTCGTTATGAAGTTTTGTCATCCAATCATCCCTGTAGGTTTTTGCAAGAATAGATGCGGCAGCTATACTGCAAAAAAGATTATCTCCTTTTATGATGCAGGTATGGGGTATTTGTGGGTAGGGTTTGAATCTGTTCCCATCTATAAGAATATGGTGTGGTTTTATTTTTATGGTATCTATAGCTCTATGCATTGCTAAAAAAGAAGCATTGAGAATATTGATCGTGTCTATTTCTTGATGGGTAGCCCATGCGATTGAGTAAGCAATGGCATCTTGTGTAATAATATCTCTCATTTCCTCCCTCTGTTTTTGAGAGAGTTTTTTAGAGTCCTTGAGAGTATTATTGGAAAAATGTTTAGGTAGAATAACGCAAGCAGCCACCACAGGACCTGCCAAGCATCCTCTTCCCGCTTCATCGCATCCACCTTCTAAGAGAGATTCATCCGAGAAATAATAAGAGCGGAGCATATAAGATTATCTTTGAGATTTTTTAATAATTTCTTGCAGCTCATTATTAAATTTTTTTTCTTTCAAAAGATTTTCTAAAGGTATATGTATTCTATATTTCCAATAATGTTCTGCAATGGCGGGTATATTTACTCTTTCTTCGTGGGGATTTGATTTTCGTATAGTCATATCCAAAGCAATAATATCTTGCATGGGAACGATAGCGAGCATGCTTTGAGAGAAGAAATGCTGATTCAGTATTTGTTTCACAATCCAAGGTTCACAAAACTGGGGGGCTTCTCCATAATTTCCTAAAATAGTATTATAGAATCTTTGGGTTTTTTGCCTGTTTTCTTCCCACCAAGAGCGTATAGGTGACATATCATGGGTAGAAGTAGTGGTAACAGAAAGATAGGGAGTATCAGATGGGTGCCAAAATTCTATTTTGGGGTTATTAGGCATTCTTTGAACTGCAAGATTCAACATTTGTAACTGCTCCATTACCTGTGGAACACACTCTGGGACCATCCCTAAGTCTTCGCCGCAGATGAGCATTTCACTGCATTCTTTGAGTATGGGCAGTTTTTGATATGCTTTTTGTTTCCAAAATTCATTGTGTCTTTTATAGAAATAATCTATATATAAAGTATCTATTATATATTTTTCATAATCACTAAGATCTTTATAGCTATAAGTGCTGTGGAGGGCTATTCGCGGGTTAAAAGACGTTCCATTCGATGCTTCATCTTCTATAAATAAGACGTCAGTATGTAACCTGTAAAGTTGGTGACAAAGCCATTCATAATGCTCTTTTTTATAAGGTTCTGCTTGTATTAATGTAGTGATGTATTGTTTTACTTGTTTTTGTGTTTTATATTCGGGCTTAAGGTGATATTCTTCGTTATTTATTTTATATAAAAATTCATTTTTAACAAATTCACTATGCTCATAAAAAATTTCAGCAAGCATATAATCCCTTATATAAGGAAAACAATACCTATGGTATTGAAAATGTAATCCTCGTTGTTCCATTTCCTGAATAGACAAGGGAATACATGGGCTAAATTTTCCTAACAATCCTTCTACTGCATGCATCGGTATTTCCCATATTCTGAAGAAACCAAGTATATGGTCTATTCTGAATATGTCAAAATAATCAGACATCTTTTGGAGTCGTTCTTTCCACCATTTATATTGTGTTTCTTCCATTTTTGTCCAATTATAAGTGGGAAACCCCCAATTTTGACCCGTAATAGAAAAATCATCAGGTGGTGCACCTGCTTGGGAATGAAGATTATAAAGAGTGGGATTTACCCATGCGTCACAACTGAACCTATATATGCCTATAGGGATATCTCCTTTCAAAACTATTCCTGAATTTCTTGCGTATTCAACAGCTTTCCGAAGTTGTTTATCTAAATGAAACTGTATGAAATAATGAATCGCTATGTCATCATAATGCTTGTGTTTTGGGGAGCAAAGGGTTTGTATTTTTTTTTCATCATATTGAGAATATTCTGCCCAGTTATTAAAATCGGGGGTTTGAAAAGAATCTCTCAAATAACAAAAAGCCGCATAAGGAATGAGCCACTCCTTGTTTTTTTGAAAAAAATCAATAAATGCTGTGTCCTGTAAAAAGATATTTTTTTCTTGTTGATACAAATACCGAAAAAATGTGTGTTTCACTTTCATCACTTCTTCGTAGGCAACAGTATCTTCTTGGTTTAAAAGTTTTTTTGCAGTTTCTAATTCTTTTTTCCGTTTTTCATTTTTGACTTCACCCATATCTTCTATATGAGCATAGAGAGGATGCAGAGCAAATACAGATATCCCTGCATATGGGTAAGAATCTTTCCAATTGTGCTGAGCGGTAGTGTCATTTATTGGCAGTATTTGTATTATTTTAAATCCTACTTCTGCAGCCCAATCAGTGAGAAGGTTTATATCTGTAAATTCTCCTACTCCTAAACCTTTTTGAGAACGAAGAGAAAAGAGAGGAACTGCTACTCCTGATGCTTTCCAAAATCCATCTGTATATCTAAAACTTTCATCATTAATAATTTGAACATTTTCTGTTTGTGTATTATTATAATAAAAAGAACGATTTACCCCCCATTCCCATGCTACTATTTGCTTATATTTGGTATCATAGAGAGCATATTTATATTCTATTGCATAATCCTCTTTGGTATCTACAAATATATCTCTCTTCCAAAATGGATAATGAGTATTATCCATAGGTAATGCTTTTTTTTCATCCCAATTACCGAGTGCTTCTGTATTTCCTATAATGCAAATGGTATATTTTTTATCTACTTTTGGATACTGTATTTGAAATCGCAGATTTGTTTTTGTATTTTTTTTTATATTATTCTGCTCTGGGGGCTTAAAGAACGCTTTTGTAAAAGGAGAAGTATTCCATATATTTTCTATTTTAGATGTGGGTCTCCAAAAATCTTTTAAAGAAATAGGTTTGCGAGGGAACTCATTGTGTAACACTCTATTCTTGCCCCATTCCCATATTTCTACATTACAACCCTCTTCAAATATAAAATACTTATATTCTATAGTTTGAAAGTTTTTGACTTCTATTTCTTTTTCCCAAGTTTCACCACCTCTAAAGTCCATCCAAAGAGCAGATTCTACCTTTCCATCCCCTAATTCAGGTATACTACCCCAAATTTTTACATTCTGCCCCCATTTTGTAGCGTAATTAATAGAAAATTTTATTTTCATTGTTTTTTATTTGCAAATAATTATTGTATGTTTGGTGGTGAATATATTGTATTGATATAATGCTCATAGAACACTTTCAATATACAAAAAAAATAACCACTCAAAGATATTTGTTTTTGCATTATAGATTTTTTGGACAATACTCTCTAAAAATGTTATAAAACTATTTACAGGGAATATATATTTTTTTTCTTTTCTGCTTCATTATAAAAAAAATGTTTATTTGCAATTGCAGAATGTTTTTTAAGACAGTTAGGACTTATATAATATATCGTTTAAAGTATCTTTTAATAAATAACAGAAAGAAAAATGAAAGCAAAATATGTAGATCCTTTTACAGACTTTGGGTTTAAGAAAATCTTTGGTGAAGAAGCGAGTAAGCCATTGTTAATGGATTTTCTGAATGCTTTATTGCCGAATGAAGAGAAGATAATAGATTTGACGTTGAAGAATAATGAACATTTGGGACAGGGATTTGTTGACAGAAAAGTCATTTATGATATTTACTGTGAGAATCAAAAGGGAGAAAAGTGTATTGTAGAAATACAAAAGGCAAAGCAAAACTATTTCAAAGAGAGAACAGTTTATTATTCCACTTTTCCCATAAGAGAACAAGCAGAAAAAGGAGGATGGGATTTCCAATTAAAAGCGGTCTATTGTATAGGAATCTTGGACTTTACTTTTAACGATTACAAAACAGAATCTGAAAAAAAAGAAGTAGTGCATACCATACAATTAAAAGACCAACACGGTAAGACATTTTATGATAAGTTAACTTTCATATATCTTGAAGTTCCTAATTTCAAAAAGACAGAAACAGAACTCACAACCCGTTTGGATAAGTGGTTATATTTTATTAAACACTTAGAGGATTTTCAGACCATTCCAACCATTATAGGGGATGAGATTTTTACTCATGCATTTGAGAAAGCATCGCTTGCAAAATTCAGCGAAAAAGATATATATAATTATGAAATGAGCTTGAAAGGTTATAGGGATTATTATAATACCATTGACTACGCTTTTGGAGAAGGAAAAATAGAAGGAAAAATAGAAACGAAAGTTGAATCGGGATTAGAAATGTTAGAAGAAGGTATACCAGGGACAACCATTCAAAAAGTTCTAAAACTCACAGATACACAAATGCAAGTGCTCACGACGGGATGGAAAAATAAACTCCCTGTGGTAGAAATTATAAATGCTTTAGTAACATTACCATAAAAAATAATACATATACATACCATGAAAAAAAAAAAATACGATGTTTTTGGGATAGGGAACGCAGTAGTAGATGTGGTGGTTTCCGTAGAGGATAGTTTTTTAAAAAAGTATAACATTGAAAAAGGAATTATGACTTTGATAGATGCAGAGAGGCAAAAACAACTTCTGGATTCTTTGTTTATACAAGAAGATATGATGCAAGCCGCTGGCTCCTCTGGAAATACATTAATAGGATTACATCAATTTGGAGGAACAGCTTACTTCGCATGTAAATTAGGGAATGACCATTTTGGAAAATTCTACCTAAAAACACTGAAAGATTATAAAATAACAACAAATATGAGAGACGATAACACTTTTGATGAACCCACAGCAAAGTGCTTAGTTATGGTGACCGAAGATGCCCAAAGAACTCTGAATACATTTTTAGGAACAAGTGCTACTTTTTCAAAAAATGAAATCAACCAAAATGAACTTATACATGCAAAATACCTCTACATGGAAGGTTACCTTGTTTCTACCGACCTCGGATTAGATGCTATGAAATATGCTAAAAATATTGCAGAAAAATCAAACGTAAAGACAGCTCTTTCATTCTCCGATACCAGTATGGTAAAATATTTTAGCAATAGGTTAGAAGAAGTTATTGGAGCTTCCGTAGATGTATTATTTTGTAATGTAGAAGAAGCTCTCATCTATACAAAAAAAAACTCTCTTTTAGAAGCAAGAGAAGAACTAAAAAAAATAGCAAAAACATTTGTAATTACTATGGGAGCAAATGGCTCTATGCTATTTGATGGTGATACTTTTATTGATATTGAACCATACCCTGTTATAGCAGTAGATACCGTAGGAGCAGGTGATTTATTTGCTGGAGCGTTCCTCTTTAGTATTACTCATAAACATTCTTTCATAGAAGCAGGAAAAATAGCAAGCTTAGCATCTTCAAAATTGGTAGAAACATACGGACCAAGAATTACAGACAAACAAGTAGAATTTATATTACAACATATACATAAATAAAGTTTAATGAACAAAAAATCAGTCATAATCCCGAATCCTATTTATGATGTATCGTTTCGCT